>JAPLJS010000023.1 GCA_026388545.1 Deltaproteobacteria bacterium | reverse complement strand
GAAGAAATCTGCCGCAAACTGGGCGAAATGGGTATTATGGGCGTTGCCGTACCTCAGGAATACGGCGGGGCGGGCATGGATATCGTGACGTATGTTCTCTGTATGATCGAGATTTCCAAAGCCTGTGCAAGCTGCGGAGTGATTGTGTCGGTCAATAATTCTCTTTACGGATATCCCGTAATGGCGTTTGGGACAGAAGAGCAGAAGAAAAAGTACCTGACTCCTGTAGCCAGCGGGAAAGTTGAAGGCTGCTATGGACTGACGGAGCCCAGCGCCGGTTCGGATGCAGCCGCATTGAAATGCCGGGCCGTACTGAAAGGGGACAAATATATTGTCAATGGTACCAAGATCTTCATAACGAACGGCAATGTGGCCCATTACTGCGTTTTAGCTGTCACGACAGATCCTGCATTAGGGTACAAGGGGGTCATCAATCTCATTGTGGATATGAAGAACACCCCGGGTTTTAAAGTAGGAAAGATCGAGGAGAAGATGGGAATCCTCGCTTCCGGAACGGCGGAGCTGGTATTTGAGGATGCCGAGATACCTGCGGAAAACCTTCTGGGAAAACCGGGGCAGGGATTCAAACAGATGATGATGGGGCTCGATGCAGGGAGAATCGGCATCGGTTCCCAGGCCTGCGGTATCGGTCGAGCGGCCCTTGAAGACGCCCTCGCCTATGCAAAAGAAAGAGTGCAGTTCGGTAAACCGATTGCAACCTTCCAGGCCATCCAGTTCAAACTTGCCGACATGGCAATGGAACTTGATGCGGCGGAGTTGATGCTCCTTCGCGCCGCCTGGATGGAGGATAATCACCTTGATTATGAGAAAGAATCTGCCATGGCAAAGTGTTATGCGTCCGATGTCGCAATGAGGGCAGCCATCGAAGGGGTACAGATATTTGGTGGTTATGGGTACACGAAGGAATACCCCGCTGAGAGGCACATGCGGGATGCAAAGATCTGTCAGATCTATGAAGGTACGAACGAAATTCAGAGGGTGGTTATCGCGAGAAAACTCCTCGGTTTACGATAAGAAAAAAATGAACACGATACCGTAGCGCACCGGTTTTTGATATGGAATCATTTGTCAAATTTGAAGGGTGAAAACTCGTATTCTTTTCCTTCAACGCTGAAGGCCACTCTGTCTTCTTCGTTAACCGTGAGTTTACCCTCGATAATGCGACGGCAACCGAAATCAAAAAAATTGACCTGGTGGGTAGGGATATCCTTTTCATCCATTTCTTTGTAGTGTTGCTCTTTTTCAGCCGGCGTCATTTCTCTGATAATCAGCTTTTGACACCGTTCCCGCGCTTCCCAGTCACCCTGGCGAATGGTGACCCGGTAGTTGCCGTGAAACTTGATGGGCATTTTAATATCCATAATCGGACCTCCGCATTTAGTACTGATACCATGTGGAAATGGAATATCATAACACAATGTAATTGTCCAGTTATCTATCATGGGGGGGAGGGTACGTAATCGGTTCTTTTTTTGTCATTTACAAGACATTGCGGCAAGAGCAGGATAAAATAACATGTCCATTAAGGGAAATGATAAAAATTCTGAAAAGGGTAATAAATGATAATAGCAATTTATAAGATTTACTGGAAGGAGGGGGTTGTATGTATTTTGTAAAAGAGGTTCTGAGTCAGTCCAGCGAACTCAGAAAAAAGTGGGAGGATGAGGTTCGAAAGGTGGTCAGCAAAGTTCCCGACCAGAGGGAACGATGGTCTACCGTTTCAGACCTTGAAATCAAAAGGCTCTATACTCCTGAGGATATAAAAGACATGGACTTTGTCCGTGATATCGGCTACCCGGGGCAGTTTCCCTATTTGCGGGGCAACCAGGCGACCGGTTATCGCGGGCGATTCTGGACATTCAGAATGTTCTCGGGAATGGGAAGCGCCGAAGACACCAACAAACGCTGGCACATGCTTCTCAAAGAGGGGCAGACCGGTCTCAGTACGGCCTTCGATTTTCCGACTCTGATGGGGTATGACTCTGATTCCCCCAAGGCCCGTGGCGAGTGTGGGAAATGCGGCGTTGCCATTGATACCCTCGAAGATTTCCTTCAATTAATGGATGGGATTCCCATGGATCAGGTGACCACGTCCATGACTATTAATCCGCCTGCTACCATACTCTGGGCGATGTACTGTGCAGCGGCAGAGATCAAGGGTATCCCTCTGAACAAGATTGGCGGTACCATCCAGAATGACATGCTGAAAGAATTTATCGCACAGAAGACGTTCATGTGTCCGCCGGAGCCTTCGGTCAAACTCATCAGCGACACCGTTGAATTCGGGGCGAAGTATGTTCCCCGGTGGAACACTATCAGTATCAGCGGGTACCATATCAGGGAAGCAGGCTCCACAGCGGTTCAGGAGCTTGCGTTTACACTCCGTGACGGCATGGAATATGTGGAGGATGTTGTTAACCGGAAAGGGTTGAATGTCGATGAATTTGCCCCGCGGCTGTCGTTTTTCTATAATTCCCATGTAGATTTCTTCGAGGAGATCTGTAAAATGCGCGCCGCCAGGAGGATCTGGGCAAAAGTAATGCGGGACCGCTATAAGGCTAAGGATCCGAGGTCGTGGTGGATGCGCTTCCATACGCAAACGGCGGGGTGTTCACTGACGGCACAACAGCCGTACAACAACGTAGTGCGGACGGCTACTCAAGCCCTTGCCGCCATCCTCGGCGGTACTCAGTCCCTGCACACCAATTCCCTTGACGAGGTGATGTGTCTTCCCTCGGATTCTGCTGTGCAGATTGCGCTCAGAACCCAGCAGATCATTGCTGAAGAGACCGGTGTAGCCAGTACAATTGATCCATTGGCAGGCTCATACTTTGTTGAAGCGTTAACCAACGAAATGGAAGAGCAGGCTTGGGAATACATCAACAAGATTGACGAGATGGGCGGCATGGTTGCCGCAATTGAAAAGGGGTTCCCGCAGTTGGAGATCGCCGATGCGGCCTACAAATTCCAGAGGCAGATAGATTCCGGTGAAAAGATTATGGTCGGTGTCAATAAATATGTTACTGATGAACAGATACCCATCCCTCTTTTAGAGATTGACGATAAGGTTGAAGAAGACCAGATCGCGCGTCTGAATGCAGTGCGCAGGAAACGGGACAATAAAGCAGTCAAGAAGAGTCTCGAAGATATTAAAAACGCCTGTAAGAAGGGTGAGAATGTCATGCCCTACTGCATTGACGCCGTTAAGAATCTGGCCAGCGTCCAGGAGGTGTGCGATGTCTATCGTGAACTCTATGGTGAATACCGTGATCCAGGACTCTATTAAGTGTGATTGAGGGAGGGATAGTGAAATGACTCAGAGAAAGATTCGTATTATGGTGGCGAAACCGGGGCTTGACGGTCATGATCGTGGAGCCAGGATTTTAGCCAGATGTTTCCGGGATGCCGGTTATGAAGTTATCTACACAGGATGTCATCAAACACCCGCGCAGATTGCGGCTTCGGCAATCCATGAAGATGTGGATGTGGTAGGTTTAAGCTGCTTGTCGGGAGCTCATCGGTATTTATTTCCTCAGGTAGTTACCTTATTACGGGAAAAAGGTGCAGGTGATATAACCGTAATCGGAGGGGGTATCATTCCCGAACAGGATTTCCAGAAGCTCTATGATGCAGGTATCAAGGCAATCTTTATACCAGGTACTACACTGGATACCATTGTGGAGTGGGTTAACAATAATATAAAGCCGGTGGAAAGGACGTAATGGAGACAGGTAAGAAGATTAAGGCGGGTGATGTTCGCGCGGCCTCCCGCCTTATAAGAGACATCGAAGACAGTATTCCTGAGTCTAAGGCGACCATCAAGCATCTTTTTCCTTACACAGGAAAGGCTCAGGTGGTGGGTATTACCGGTTCACCGGGAGCGGGGAAAAGTACTCTTGTTGATGGTCTAATAGAAATGAGCCGGAAGAAGGAAAAGACGGTAGGTGTTCTTGCCGTTGATCCGACGAGTCCGTTTACAGGAGGGGCGACGCTTGGCGACCGAATCCGTATGCAGCGACATGCTGAGGACCCAGCTGTCTTCATCAGGAGCCTCGCCACTCGAGGTTCCCTCGGCGGGCTTTCAAAAGCCGTTGGTGATGCCATCCATGTCATGGACGCCATGGGAAAAGATGTTATTTTTGTAGAAACAGTAGGTACGGGTCAGCAAGAGGTGGAGATTATCCACTATGCCCATACGGTACTCGTTGTCCTTGTGCCCGGCATGGGAGACGAAATCCAGGCAATCAAGGCCGGAATCATGGAAATTGCGGACATATTCGTCGTCAACAAGGCAGACCGCGAGGGAGCCGGCAAACTCCAGAGAGAGTTGATGAACATGATCGAGATGTCACGAATCCCCCCCGGTGGATGGCGGCCGCCCGTCCTCACAATTGGAAATTCCTTTAAACCGGAAGTATTTGAAATAGATATTGAAAAGTTATCTTCCAAGGTTTATGAGCATTATGAATACCTTGTGAACAGTGATTTTATTGGCGACAGACTGCGTCGCAAGACGACGCACGAACTCAATGAAGCCCTCCGGTCAAGTATCCTTGAACCGGTACTAAGAGTGCTTGTCAGTACCGGTGAACTGGACCGCATGATCGAGAAATTGCTGAGAAAGGAATCGGATCCCTGTTCTCTGTCAGAAGAGGTTGCCAGGAAATATTTACAGGGATGCATATAGCTGTATTATCATGATAATACCGGACTGATAATCCGCCTCCCCCGTCGACGTGGAGGGAGGAGGCGGATTTTAACGAATTTATCTAATAAATGCCCAACTCTTTCCCCAATTCCTTGAACATCAATAGTGATTTAGGTAAGGAGCTTCAATTTCCATTTGAATGAACAAGGGAGCGGATGAAACGACCCATTTCGTTAAGAACCCTCTCACGCGCCTGGTGATGGGGGACATGTCCGCAGTTGGGTATCATTAAACCCTCTGCGGGACCGGCAACCTGCCTTACAATCGATTTGATCTGTGCATGTGTTCCGTATTCATCTTTTTCGCCCTGAAGAGCGAGAAGGGGACAGGTGATCTGTGGAGGGTATTCTTCGATATTCCAGTTACGAAACGATGGGGCAAGCCACGTGTCGGCCCATGCACGAAACATAGAATCCGTGTTGCCTTTGTGATATTTATACAAACGATCCCTGAGATCGGTTGTATAAAATAAGTCAACAGCCTGGCGGATACCGTTTATCGTTACGTCCTCGACGAAGACGTGGGCTGCTTCCGTGATAACACCGCGAACTCTGTCCCGATGAGCGGCTGCGAAAATAAGGGCAATCGAACCACCATCGCTGTGGCCGATCAGGATGGCGTCATTGATGTTTGCCTGCTCCAGCACATCGGGGAGGCTGATTAATGCCTCGTCGTGAAGGTAGCGTGCGGTTCTTGGGATATTGAGGGCATCGGAATTTCCATATCCCCAGCGCTCATAGACCAGCGCAGGTAATCCGGTCATAATGCTGAGGCAGACAGGAAAGTCTCCCCACTGAGCTATGCTGCCGAGCCCTTCGTGCAGAAATATAAGAGTCGATGGGGGTTTTTCCGAATCGCCGAACGCTGGATCGATGAATTGAGCAAAAAGGCGGTGATTGTCGGCAGTGAGATAAAAACTGCGGTGTGAATAGTTTCTCCTTTCAGTCATGATGGAAAACTGTCTCCGAACTGAGAGCCCCTTCATAGGTAAGGGGGGTTGCCGGCAATTTAGATCATTATACAGTGCGGTGTAGAGTACATACGCTTTCCGTCATGGCTGGCTTTCGAGTTCTTCGATCTTCTTCTTTTTTTCTTCAATCTCTTTTAGTTGTTCATCGACCATCTTACGCCAGTGACTTCTTTGGGCAAAACCGTGGGCCTGATTCATGTTTGACCTGTACTTTGCCTCGTTACTTTGCGCTGTCTCCAATTCTTCCCGAAGAGCTCTGATGTTTCCCCGTTTTTCATTCCTTTTCGCATCGGCCTCCCGGTACTTTTGTAGTGTTGAGTCTGATTCTTTTTCCTGATCTGATTTTTGATTTCCCGTCATGTCGGGCGATGACTCCATGGGTTTGGCTTTGACTCCTGGCGGGGGATTATCGGTAAGGACGACGGAGCCGTCCTTATCGATATATTGATATAATGTGCCTCCCTGAGCGTCTCTTGTAGGAGCAATCCATGCAATCATTATCAGAACCAGGTACACCATTGGTATTGAGAAACGAAATTTATGAGCAGCCATCCTTTTTTCCCTCCTAATGTCGGAAGTATTTATTAAAAAATATTCTAAATCTGCTTTACTGTCAATTACATTCATAGATTTTTGATTATATGGCAGAATATAATACGAATATACATGGAAATGGGGGAGTGTTTGTTTGAAGAAATAGCTCGTGAACAGTTCATCATATGATTTTATTTGCGAGAAAATTGCTTAAATTGTCCTTTCCTGGGTTCATTATCCCGATTCTGAGGAGAAGATCAATGATGCGTAGTTTACGGCGCTCTGTGTTTCTCTTTCATGGTAAGTATCAAAGTGAAGAATGTCTGCTCGATTTCCTTTCAGCAGGCTGGCGAAGAGCAGGATAGCAGGGAGACCACAGATACGGTATCTGTCCTGGGTTTCAACTGCATTTTGGAAGACATTTTCCGGTTCTCCACGGGTAAGGAAGGACAACATTGTTTTATCATTTGATGTCGCCTGAGGCAGAATGGCATCTGCCGGTACTTGATCTCCGAATTTGCGTCCAACGTGGGAAAGGTCGACGCCTGCCACAAGAAGGGTATGGCCTTTCCCCTCTTGCATTAATTTCTTCATCACATCCACCATCCCCCGAAATCTCTCATCGGCAAGAAGGGACTTCTTTTTATAGATGAATTCATGAATGCCTCCACACAGAATCGTCACTACTGAAAAGGCCCCCTGCAGGTAGTAGTGTAAAAAAATAGTTTGAAACTCAATTGAATGTTCCATCATATGGCCAAAATCATCCGGTGTTAACGTTCCTTCAGGAACCCTTCTCTTTAATTCTGAGATGAAATTTCCGTCCGTTTTTATTTCCCCGAAAGGGGTTACATAATCTTTCTCGGAGATGCAATAAAGCCCTTCCTGCTCGTGGTGATTGATCCCGAGAATAACGACAAGATCATAATGTTTGCCTTTCAAATGGCTATAGGTGTTGACATAAACTTCCCTGGCAACGTTGATGTCAATATGGGGGGCGATGATGCCGGTTATATTATCCGGGATATGACGCAAATTTTCCTGACCGAGATTATTTTCAACATCCCGTATAAATTGGGAGAGCTGACCGGGTTCTGCACTATAGGATTTTCCGGCATGGACAGGGATCCGGTTTTTCCGGCTGCTGAATTCACTGCGCAGCCTGTTCATTTTATTGCTGAAGAATTGACTGTTTAAAAGACAGGCCCTGTCAAGCGTTTCAATAAAGGATTCGATCTCAGAGATAAAAACGATGCGACCGCCCTGCTGTTTCATCAGAATAGCCTGAATATCTCTTAGGTTATGTTCTCCGTCGAGGAGCTGCAGAATGGGGAGGGAATTAATATCGAGGGCAATACTGTGGTCGTTTAAGTGGTAAGGGTCATGAAAGGCGATCATCTGACGACCTTTAACTAATGTGGCAATCGGTTGAATGTCCCTTCTCAAGACAGGTTTATCCATGCGCTCTCCACTTTGGTAACCCGGTTATAATGGAATTCATTTGAAATTGCAACGTCATCGTTGGGATGAGGAAAAAATTGCATGCCGGCCGATAATCTAACAGTCCAATTTGATATCTGGATATCCTAACAGGAGGGTTTTTATAAGTATTTATAGGGCATGAAGTATGGTATAGTATTTGCTAAATAGTGAAAATATAAAATACGAGGCCCCAATAAGGGAGGGATATAATGGAAAAGAGAATGAGAATTGCCATAAATACCGGGGGAGGGGATGCACCCGGTCTGAATGCAGTTATTGAAGCTGTCGTTATGGCGGCATATAACAGAGGATGGGAAGTGTACGGTATCAAGAACAGCTACACCGGTCTCCTGAACACCGATGAAGTTATCCGTTTAACCCCGGAAACCGTCAGCCATATTTCCAATACGGGAGGGACGATCCTGGGGACGACAAACCGAGGCAATCCATTTCAGATGCCGGTTACGAATATGGCCGGTGAGGTTGAAATACGTGACGTATCGGATAAAGTGGTCGAAAATTTTAAGCGGCTTCGTTTTGATTGCCTGATAGCGGTGGGTGGTGACGGCAGCCTCGGAATTGCCTATAAATTGTATAAAAAGGGCATACCGGTCGTCGGTGTACCCAAGACCATTGACAACGATATCTGTGAGACAGTAATAACCTTCGGTTTCGACACTGCCGTAAGCATTGCTACCGAGGCCATAGACCGCCTTCATACTACAGCCAAGTCACATGAGCGCGTGATGGTAGTAGAGGTTATGGGGCGTCATTCGGGTTGGATCGCGCTGAACAGCGGCTTATCCGGTTCAGCTGATGTTATCATTATTCCGGAGATACCGTTTCATATTGACAAGGTTTGTGACCACATAATGGAATTGGAAGTTCGCGGGCAACATTACGCAATAGTCGTAGCTGCGGAAGGTGCAGCCCCTGCCGGCGGCGATATTCTTGATAAAGGTAAAGGAGAAGTTGGCCGCCAGGATGTTGTTCTGGGGGGTGTAGGTGAGCACTTGGCAAGAGAAATTGCAAAACTGACGGGTAAAGAGACACGGTCACTGGTTCTTGGCCATTTGCAGCGTGGCGGCGCTCCTACAACATTTGATCGGCTGATAGCGCTGCGTTTTGGTGCGGCGGCCGTTCGCATGATTGGAGAGAGAAAGTTCGGTACCATGGTAGCCCTTGATGCACCGCACATAAAGGCTGTTCCCCTTGAGAAGATAATTGGACGTATAAAGAATGTCCCCCTTGACAGTGATAAAATTAAGACGGCTCGGGAAATCGGAATCTCTCTCGGGGATTGAGAATCGCCGTTTAAGAAATTAAAAATTTGAGGTTCGGCTATATTATTAACGGTGAGCTTTTCCGGTGAGCTCTTGGAGACTCAAACTCCAGGATCACGGATTAAAAGTCAATTATCTCCTACTTCTAACTGAAGACCTCCTTCTATTTGAACGATGGCTGTTTTATTTACGAATAACGTATGATGAAAATTACCTCGGCTATCATGAGCATTTATCAATATAACAAACGGCGCCAGGCTTGTATATCTTAACATATCATCAAGGTTTCTAAATACCTGCAGATTTACTTTCCCGTCGATTATATCACCTTCAATAGTTTTTATTGATATCTCAACATACTCTGCATTATCAATATAATTCGCCTGTGCAGTATGTTTTACATCACTTGGTGCAGCCCACGTTATCAGGTCTTTATTTAAAAAAAGCCTGTCCTTTTTTATGCCTGAATCATCAATCGTATTTTCAAGTACAATAAAATAAATGGAACTATCGTTAAAGAGGTCTGATAATCTATTCTTGTCATACAGCAACGCATTTCCATCGACTATTGTCCCGTCAAATGTTTCTATTGATATATTTTCATAGTTGTGTTCCATTTTTATCTCCTTATTTAATAATATAAAGCGTTTAGGAATCTCATTATATGTTAAGGTACCAAACAGGAAAGTAAAACGTAAGGGCTGTGATTATTCGTTACGTTTTACTTCCTGTATGGTCTTGATCTGAATGAGCCGGTTAGATGTTTACTTTGCCAATTTCAGTTGCTTGAAGGATTCCACCTGGCCGCGGATACCCCGTTCAGTGGGCAGACGCTCAATACTTGACGCACCGAAGAAACCGGCGATGCCCGGCATGCGTTTTAGCGCCTTCCCCACACTATCGGGTTCGTCAAACGGTCCTCCATGGCAAATCACGATGATATCTTTGCGGACCTTGCGCCCGACCGCCGCTATCTCCATAACCTTGGCAATTGCATCATCCAAGGTCAGGGCGACGGCTGCTCCAATGCTTCCCGAAGTCGTGAGTCCAACGTGAGCTACCAGTTGATCAGCGCCGGCCTTGGCCATTTCTTTGGCCTGGTCGGTGTCAAAAACATAAGGGGAGGTGAACATGTCGAGTTCGTGTGCCAATCTGATAGCTTCTATTTCTTTATCGTAACCCATGCCCGTGGCTTCCAGGTTGGCGCGGAAGTTGCCGTCAATAAGGCCGACGGTAGGGAAGTTTTGAACTCCGGAAAAACCGATCTCTTTGAGCTGCTTAAGGAATACCGGCATCAGACGAAAGGGATCGGTGCCGCAGACACCGGCCAACACGGGGGCGTTCTTGACAACCGGTAGCACTTCAGATGCCATTTCAACGACGATAGCGTTAGCGTCGCCATAAGGCATTAAACCAGCCAGAGAGCCGCGCCCAGCCATGCGATAGCGCCCGGAGTTGTATATGATTATAATGTCGGCTCCGCCCGCTTCAGCGAATTTAGCCGATATACCGGTACCGGCCCCACAACCGACAATGGGTTTACCCGCCTTTATCTGAGCATGCAGGCGTTTTAATATTTCTTTACGAGGGATTGCCATGGAAATTGCCTCCTTTCATTTCATTAAAACATGGTTACTTCTTAAGCATTTTCAAGAGCATATCGGCCACTTTTCCGGAGAATTCTGGGTCATTGATGTTATGGTTAATCTCAAGGTAAGGGATGCCCGGCTTTAAATTCTTTTTGATGCTATCGAAGCAGGCCCGATCAGCCTTGGGATCCCAGAAAGTACCGCCCTCGCTGTCCAGCATGGATACGCCCTTAAGCGGGATAAGGACAGCTACCGGCGCCGTGGCTGCGTTGGCCGCAGCAGCCAGCATCTTACCCATTTGAATGTTTTCCTCTACATTTGTGCGCAGCAGGGTAACATTGGGATTCCACTTGTAGAGGTTACGTCCCTTGTACTTTGCAGGAACAGTTTCTATACCCCAGAAATTGGCCATGTCCACGCAACCCGGAACAAGCACTGCGGGGATACCCGCGCGTGATGCAGCTAAGCAACGCTCAGGTCCGGCATTAAACACGCCGCCGCACACCTCGTCGGCCAGTTCAGTGGTGGTGGTGTCCATGGAAGCGGTAATATAACCATCTGCTATAAGACTTTCCATTGTCTTTCCTCCGGTACCCGTTGCGTGAAAGACAAGGACTTCATAGCCTTTCTTCTCAAGGATGCCGCGGGCATGGTCGACGCACTTTGTAGTGTTGCCAAACATTGATGCCACAACCAATGGTTTTTCATCGACCGCCTTGGACCTTTTAACTTTTACCATTCCAGAAATGGCGCCGGCGGCATTGGCATAGATGACGCGGCTGATCCTGTTAACGCCGGATACATCTACGATGGAAGGCATGAATGTGATATCCTTTGTGCCGGCATAGGCACTGACATCGCCTCCGCCTACCGTAGAAACCATGACCTTGGGTACACCAACAGGCAGTGTTCGCATGGCGGCCGTTATGATCGATGTACCGCCGGTGCCGCCCATACCTATGATTCCATCGAGCTTGCCCTGATCATAAAGCTTGCGCACAATGACAGATAAACCGGTTGCCATGGTTTTCATTGCCTCGTCTTTGTGATCGCCCGAGGCTAAGTAAGCGAGATCACCACCGCCTGCTTTCGCAACTTTGCTGCGGCCGATATCGGGTTTAAAAGCCGGTTTCCCCTGGACGCCGAAATCGACTACCAAAGTCTCGATGTTCTGCTTTTCGATCAACTCCTTTATAAAGGCATATTCCTTTCCTTTCGTGTCGAGTGACCCCACAAGAACAACTTTTTTTGACATGCGTTCACCCCCTTTTTCTCTGTTGGATTGTTTAATTGGGTTGCCAATAAAACGGATACATCTTTCGGGCCGATTGGATTAGGTTAATTTTGAACTGTCTCCTCTATGATCACCGAGATAAGCCGTTACGGGTTCGTTCATTCCCTCGATCCCGAATTTCTGAATGTATAAACATGCCGACAAGTTCTCTGATGCTTTCGACAAAATGAAGTGTGGAATCCGGTGTTTTGGAACGATGCGTCTCCAGGATGTAAACCTTGGGACATTCTTGTAGAATTATGCTCGGCATATTGATACTGTTTCATTCAAACTAAGCTTGGCTGAAGAAAAGTAAACCATGGCCATAATGCATTGCACACGAATGTATTCATATCAATTAGACTTCTTTTTTTCAATACATGTTTTTTAACTTATCAAACCCCCGCCATTGCAGGCATTCTTAATAAAATGAACCGTCCCCGTTTCCTTATCCAATTTTTTAACTGCGGAAGATGGGTCAGGGAAGAGCCGAATTATGGCAGCATGGCGGCAGCACGATAAAAAAAGAGGGGTCAGGATGTTTTCCTAACCCCTTGGTTTTTTTGGTGGGCCGTATGGGGATCGAACCCACGACCAACGGATTAAAAGTCCGCTGCTCTACCAGCTGAGCTAACGGCCCATCCATGACTTTTATGCAAAGCTTGTCCACTTACTAAGAAGCCCCCTGAGTTGTCAAGAAAAAAGATCAGTCAGTGAAAGGATTTTTCAGGATTATCGTTTCCTCCCTGCCTGCTCCCACTGAAACGAGCACTAATTTTGCACCCGCAAGCTCTTCCAGTCTTTCAACGTATCGTCTCGTATTTCGGGGAAGTTCTTCGATCTTCCTGGCCTTGGTGATATTTTCTTTCCATCCTGCCATCTCTTCATAAACAGGTTCGCACTGTGCGAGGAGACGGGGATTTGAAGGAATGGATTCAGTGAATTCTCCCTGCGGCGTCCGGTAGGCTACACAGATATTCAGTTTTTCGATACCGGTGAGGACATCGAGTTTGGTCAGGGCAATTCCGGTTATGCCGGATAACCGCACAGATTGTCTTACGAGTACCATATCCAGCCAGCCGCAGCGGCGCTTTCTTCCGGTGGTAGCTCCATATTCGTGCCCGACCTCTCGCAGGCGGTCTCCCGTTTCCCCTGTCAATTCCGTTACAAAGGGACCTTCACCTACCCTTGTTGTATACGCTTTGCAGATTCCAACGACAGCGCCGATTGCCGATGGCCCTATGCCGGTTCCACAGCTGGCATTACCGGATACGGTATTTGATGATGTCACGTAAGGATATGTGCCATGATCAATGTCCAGGTGTGAACCCTGGGCGCCCTCAAAGAGAATTTTCTTCCCCTTTTTGATCTCAGTGTTCATAATCAGTGATGTATCGGCGATATATGGTCTGAGGCGATCGGCGTACATCCGGTATTCGTTATATATCGCTTCACTGTCCAGTGGTTCTTCCTTAAAGAGGTTCGTCAAATAGAAATTTTTTTCCTCAACGTTTTGTGCAAGTTTTCCCCTGAATATCTGCTCATCCAGGAGATCACACATTCTTATTCCCACCCGTGCGATCTTGTCTTCGTATGTTGGTCCGATGCCTCTTCCTGTGGTCCCTATTTTTTTGCCGACTCCATGAGATTCCCGTGCAACATCGAGCCTCCAGTGGTATGGCATGATGACATGGGCTTTTTCACTCACATACAGTTTCGTGTTCGGGGGCAAAACTCCCCGGGTTTTGAGGCTATCTATCTCTCCAAGAAGTACTTTTGGGTTGACTACCACCCCGTTGCCGATGATGCAAATCTTGTTATCATGTAAAATTCCGGAAGGGACCAGGTGGAGGATGGTTTGTTCACCCTTTACGACCAAGGTATGCCCTGCATTGTTACCTCCCTGGAACCGTGCGATCACTCCTGCGTCTTCTGCATACAGATCAACGACTTTTCCCTTGCCTTCATCGCCCCATTGCGTTCCAATAACTGCGACATTTGCCATAAGTAGCTCTCCTGTCTACATCTCGAGTTGAGTAACCGAGATGATGTTTGGCAGACTCCGGATCTTGCTGAGCACATCTTCCGATACCATAGTGTCCGTCGTCAGGACAACTAAGGCCTCTTTGTCGACCTGCTCCCGGCTCAAATGAAGTCTTGCGATGTTGAGGCTGTTTTCCCCCAGGGTCATACCAAGATTACCGATCACTCCGGGTTTGTCGTAGTTGGATACAACCAGCATGTGACCCTCCGGGATAACCTCAACGGTGAATTTGTTAACTCTAACGATTCTCAGATCGTGCCGTCCAAAGATGGTTCCTGCGGCATAGCTCACTTCCTGGGATGTCTTGACAGTCAACGCTATCATGCTTGTGTAATCCTTCGCCTCGCTGCTCTTTGACTCAATAACCCTGATGCCGCGTTCTTTAGCAACGACCGGTGCATTTATGTAATTGACATTTTCATTCAGAATGGGTGTTAACAGCCCTTTCAGGAGAGAAAGGGTAATAGGGGCTACATTATAGTTCAGGATTTCCCCGCTGTACTCCACGGTAACTTCTTTGATGGCGCCTTTAACGAGTTGTGCCTCAAATTTTCCCAGCTTTTCAGCAAGGTCAAGATAAGGCTGAATAACAGTCAGCAGTTCGGCACTGATAGAGGGGAAATTGACGGCATTTTTTATTTCTCCTTTGGTAAGAAAGGCAACTATCTGCTCGGCAATGGCAATGGCAACATTGATCTGTGCTTCGTCGGTTGATGCGCCTAAATGAGGCGTGCAGATGACGTTGTTGAGGGCGATAAGTTCCGTGTTTTTCGTTGGTTCTTCTTCAAAGACGTCGAGAGCGGCGCCTGCGACTTTTCCCGAGACAAGGGCATCATAGAGGTCCTTTTCATTGATGATCCCCCCGCGTGCACAATTAATAATAAAAACCCCTTGCTTCATTTTAGCAAAAGCCGCGGCATTGATTATGCCCCTCGTCTCTTTCGTCATGGGGGTATGGACTGAGATAAAATCTGATTTCTGCAGGAGTTCGTCCAGTGTAACGAGGGTAATTCCCAGCTTTTCGGCTGCCTCCGGGGAGATAAAGGGATCATAGGCGATAACATTCATCTTGAGCCCCAGCGCCCTGTCAGCGACGATGGTGCATACCCGCCCGATGCCGACAATTCCGAGTGTCTTGTTGTAGAGCTCTGTGCCCATAAATTTATTTTTTTCCCACTTTCCTGCTTTCATGGATGCAGTGGCCTGGGGTACCTTTCTCGCAAGCGAGAACATCATGGCAATGGTATGTTCGCCTGTGGTGATTGTATTGCCGCCAGGGGTATTCATGCAGACGATGCCCCTTTTGCTTGCGGCGGGAATATCCACATTATCGAGGCCGATTCCTGCGCGTCCTATTACAGAGAGCTTTTCGGCATGATCGATAATTTCCTTGGTGACTTTTGTGGCGCTCCTGATGGCAAGACCATCATAGTCCTTGATGATCCCTTTCAACTCATCGGGGGTGAGGTTTGTCATTACGTCCACCTCAATTCCTGGTGCATTCTTTAAAATTTCAATGCCCTCGGCAGCCAGAGTATCGCTTACGAGAACTTTTTTCATAATCATTATCCTCCTGGTATTAATTAGTTAACTATCATGATGATCTAAAACTGATCATAAATCTTTTATTTTCTGATTGTATATTTTCTCCATTTCAGAGAGGGCTACTTTAATATCACCCGGTTCGATCGTCGGACCGCACCAGAAGCGATATCCGGGAGGTGCATCTTTATAGGAATTTACATCGTGTGCAATATTTTTTTTGCTTAACTCGCTGGTTATGCTCTTAAGGAACTTTGCCTGATCATCTTTCGACAGGCTTCTTACTTTTTCACTGGTGACAGAGAGGCACACAGAAGTATTTGACCGTATGTCCTTTGAGACGGCGAGAAAGTCGATCCAGTCATTTTTTTCAACCCATTCTTCGACGATCCTGAGATTCGCCTTACTTCTCTCTATGAGCCCCTCCAGTCCGATTTCCTTTGCCCATTGGAGCGCATCAAGGTAGTCTTCCACACAGAGCATGGAAGGCGTATTGATGGTGTCGCCTTCAAAGATGGTCCTGTTAATCTTGCCGTCCTTCTTCATCCGGAAGATTTTTGGAAGCGGCCACGAGGGATCATAGGATTCAATGCGTTGTATAGCCCTGGGGCTTAAGATGAGCATGCCATGAGCTGCTTCGCCGCCTAAGCATTTCTGCCAGGAATACGTCAGGACATCCACTTTCGACCAGTCAACTGTCATAGCAAAGACAGCGCTGGTGGCATCACAGAGGGATAACCCTTCTCGATCATTCGGAATCCATTCCCAGTCGGGAATTTTGACACCACTCGTGGTACCGTTGGCAACGAAAACGACATCATTGGACCAGTCAACTGCCTTCAGATCGGGTATTTTCCCGTAATCGGCTTTCAGGATTGTTGGTTTCAGTTTCAGATGTTTGGTAATATCCGCTGCCCATCCTTCGGAAAAACTTTCCCACACAAGAACGGTAACCGGCCGTGGACCCAAGAGAGTCCACATTGCTGCTTCGAAAGCGCCGGTGTCCGATCCGGGAAGTATTCCGACGAGGTAGTCATCCGGGATTCCCAAAATTTTTTTACTTTCGGCAATGGCTTTTGCCAGTTTTTCTTTACCCAGAGAAGATCGGTGAGATCGACTGACAGGAGCATCCTTGAGAACATCAAGTGTCCAATTCGGTCTCTTACTGCAAGGTCCGGAACTGAAATTTGGATTATGCATACGTTACTCTCTCCCTATTTTTTTTAAAAGGCATAGAAATATATCAGTATTGAAATGATTACTCAAGATTTTTTGAAATTCCTTTCGTATTGACTGATACTGTAAAAAAACATATGGTATAAGACACTATTCAATTTCAGGAGTCTCTCGCACGTGAAAAAAATTAAAACCACATTTTTCTGTCAGAACTGCGGCCACCAGTCACCGAAGTGGCTGGGTAAGTGTCCCTCATGTGGCGAGTGGAACCGGTTTGTTGAAGAAGAACTAAGAATGATTGATCCCGCGGTTTCAATGGGCCTCCAGTTCAACGAAGCCCCTATACCCATTGATGAAATTGTAGCTGATGAAAAAGAACGAATCACCACCGGGATCGTGGAAATGGATAGGGTTCTTGGGGGTGGGATTGTAAACGGGTCGGTCACGCTGGTCGGTGGCGACCCCGGCATCGGGAAGTCGACACTGCTTCTCCAGATACTTCACAATCTGGCGGAAAAGGGTTTAAAGATACTTTACGTCTCCGGTGAGGAATCGGCAAAGCAGATAAAACTCCGGGGGAGGCGGATCGGGGCTTCTTCGAAAAACCTCATCGTTCTTGTAGAGATAGATCTGGATAATATCATCAGGCATATTAAAGAGATATCACCGAGTGTGGTGGTGATTGATTCCATCCAGACGATGTATTCGTCGGTTCTCACATCGGCACCGGGAAGTGTTGGGCAGGTCAGGGAATCATCGGGGCGGCTCATTCTCATGTCAAAAAAGACGGGCATCCCCATCTTTCTGGTAGGTCATGTCACCAAAGACGGTTCTATTGCAGGTCCGAAGGTCCTGGAACATATGGTTGATACGGTACTCTATTTTGAGGGTGATTCGGGACATGCCTACAGAATTATCAGAAGTATTAAAAACCGGTTCGGACCGACCAATGAAATAGGTGTCTTTGAAATGAGAGACGTTGGTCTCATCGAGGTAACGAATCCATCTGCGTTTTTTCTGACAGAAAGGCCGGAAGGGGCCGCAGGTTCTGTGGTTGTGCCGAGTATCGAAGGAACCAGGCCGATCCTCATTGAAATCCAGTCCCTTGTCAGCCCTACGAGTTTCGGGATGCCGAGGAGAACAACCATCGGTGTCGATCACAACAGGGTGTCCCTGTTAGCTGCCGTTATGGACAAGATTTGCGGTTTTCGTCTCGGTGGTCACGACATTTTTATCAATGTGGCTGGCGGTATGAAGGTGGATGAGCCGGCAGTAGACCTGGGGATCGTTGCTTCCATGGCCTCCAGTTTTCTTGACAGGCCGATTGATGCGGGTACAGTGGTTTTCGGCGAGGTGGGTCTTACCGGTGAGGTGCGGGGTATCTCCCAAATGGACATGAGGATCAAAGAGGCGGCCCGCATGGGATTCAAACGTTGCATTATTCCGCAGACGCCTTTCCGAAATGATTCTATGGAAAAAAAGATGGAATTCATTAAGGTCAACAACCTGAAAAAGCTCCTCGAGTATCTTTTTTAACGTTGATTATGCCGAAAAAAATACTTGTTGTCGATGATGAAAAAGACATTGTAGATTTAATCGTTTACAATCTTGAGAAAGAAGGGTTTATTACCATTAAGGCCTATAATGGAGAAAGTGCCCTCGATCTGATTAAGACCCAAAAACCGGATCTCGTCATTCTTGATCTCATGCTTCCGGGTATCAGAGGAATAGAAGTATGCAAATTAATTCGGAAGAAGCCGGAGACGGAAACACTTCCCGTTATCATGCTTACAGCCAAAGGTGATCAGGTAGACAAAATCATCGGACTTGAAATGGGGGCAGACGATTATATTACCAAGCCGTTCAATGTGAGAGAATTGATCGCCAGAGTTCGTGCGGTTCTGCGAAGGACGGAAGCGCGTCCAGATTCAGGCAAAGCGGAGATATTTACCTTTAAAGGTCTTCATATTGATTATGGGTCCTATGAGGTGAGCGTGGATGGGAAAAGGATCGATCTTAGTCCGACAGAATTAAAATTATTACGTTTTTTTACCCAGCATCCCGGCAGGGTTTACACCAGGGATCAGCTTTTAGATTATGTCTGGGATGATGAAACATTCGTGGAACCCCGCACCGTGGATGTCCATATCAGCCGCCTGAGACTGGCCATAGAAAAAGATAAAGAAAAACCGCAGTATATTCTAACCGTAAGGGGTATCGGATATAAATTCGTGGATCTGAAATGAGCGTTTTTTCGTAAGCTATATTGAAAATAAAGATAAAACCGCGCACTGGAGAGAACAGGGCTTAAAGGAAATCTATTATTTTTCTTTTTTCCTCAGCTTTATCAACGATTTCAACATCTTTTTTTCAGCTTTCACCTGCGCCTCTTTCGTTTCAGTCATGGTTTCCGTTGGTGTTGCCTCTCCTGGTTGTTTAACAGAGCCACCTAATCTTTCAGAAGCGGCGAGGAGCTTCTTTTTCCTTGCTCTCTCAATCAGGTACGTGGCGAAGGATTTCCCAAACTGTCCGATAAAACCGGCGACTAATACAATGAGGATCCACTTCATGATCTGCTGGTAATCAATATCGTTCATGTCTCTTTAAAAACCTGTGACGTGTATTTTATTTCCAATTGTAATGTAGCATAAAAGGGTTAAATAGAAAAATCAAGACTTGGGGAAAGAAACAAATAATTAAAGAAATTTTGAAAAATGGACGATACCTCCTAGTGTAAATATTGGGGGATTTGAGTTATTTATGAAGAAGCTTGCCTTTGACCAGAAAGGTTTTACTCTGATTGAGATTGTTGCTGTTCTTGTTATTCTAGGTATTATCGCGGCAACGGCCATCCCGAAGTATCTGGATCTTGGAAAAGATGCAGTTATGAAAGCCGCGAGCGGTGCAGCTGCGGAGCTGAACGCACGCGAAAAGTTGAAACTGACGGAATGGAAATTAAAAGATGGCCAGGGGCCTTATCCGACGCCTGGTGCAACAGGAACTGCCGGGGATGGTGGTACAGTTAATGGTACTGACACAACATTAGGTAATGATTGGAATAACAATGTTTCCATAATAACTGGTCAGACGATCACTTTTCATCGCAAACAGGTTACATTTACAAGGAATGCGCCAAGTGATCAAAGTCATGAGCCTTGGTACTGGACAATTTCAGTAACCGACTGATAAAATCAGCAAAATACATATATTTGATCAGCAAAAGTTGAAGATTCCCCGCAACAGGCTGCGGAGATCTTCAATTAAAGTCATTGACACATTTCCAGTGATGTGATTTGAGACAAGACACATCTCAATAACGTCAGCCGGAGCCATTCGATCAAACCATAAGTTCCAGTTCTGCGTCGACCAATGATTGAAACCCGTCTCTCGGAAAGAGAAATGGGTTTTTTATTTCTTTTGCTTTCAAAAATTTAGAAAAAGTATCTAAATGGCTATTAAATTCAAAAATTTAATAACGACGAAACAGTTTCATTCCTTCCTTTATCGATTCATTCGTCTCTACAGTTTGACATTTAAAATCAAAATTGAAAATGAACAAGAATGGATGAACTATATCAAAAATGGGGGAAGGGTTATCTTATGTACTTGGCATCAGCAATTTTTTACCGCGATACGCCATTTCCAGACTTACAGAGACTTCAAACCATCTCTGATGATCAGCAAAAGCTCTGATGGTGAGATTATCGCCGGGGTGGCCGAAAAAAGCGGCTGGCATGCGGTACGCGGCTCTTCTTCGAGAGATGGGAAAGATGCCTTGAGGAAGATGATCGACCGTTTACAACAATCGGGATTGGCCGGTCATATTGTCGATGGCCCGAAAGGACCAATCGGAAAGGTAAAGGCCGGGGTGATTCAGTTGGCCCACGCTGCTGATGCGGTAATCGTTCCTTTCACAACATCTGCAGACAGGGCATGGTATTTTAACAGCTGGGATAACTTTTTCCTCCCGAAACCTTTCGCCAATGTAACAATCTCATTTGGAGATATGATCAAATTTGCTATCGCGGAAGAACCGGAAACATTTGAAAGTCAAAGGCTTTACCTGGAGATGATTATGCTTCCGGCATTAAGGTCAAACCCCGATAAAAAATGAGTATTGCCAAGCAAAGTCAAACCTTAACTTTTGCAAGGGAGCACCGTCACCGAAAGTTACCTTTTAATAAAAATTAAAAATATGATCAATGCCCATAATGGCAAACTCAACGAAATGGCGAGAAATAACCCTTTCTGAGTATTAGTAAATTCCATATACCTATCTATATTTCTTCTCAAATTGATGACATTTCCTTGATCTTTTCGGCTTCTCCTGTCTTCACCGCTTCTGCGGTCTTGAGTGGATCTCCTTTCAGGTGCGGACACGGGAAAAAAAACCATTCGTCTATCAATCCCCGAACGTCTACCCCATATATCTATTTTTTCAGGAATCGAATAGGCGCCAGGCATTGCAACCCCGTCCTTTTATCAATTCAGATCAAGAATTGACGTTTGAAATAATTCTTCATTGTGAGCGGAAAAAAATTTACAGTAATATTTATTAATGTCAAGTATTATTTAAAATATTGATTAATTTTACATAATATTAATAATATTTCCTATCTTTCCCTTAATTTTCGCTTTATTCCAATTAGGAAATTAAAGTGGTTCGAGACATTTGATTGCACGCAACCTTACAGGTTTACGAAAAAGGCCAATCAAGACTCTGTACAAAATTAACAAAAGCTTCATCATTTTTTAACAAATTTGAAACATTATATATGTATTATGACCCTAAAAACAAATCCATAAAAATTGAGAAGATACGTTAAATCGAATGGAGGGAGAAAATGGTGAAAAAATTATTGTTGGCAAGTATGATGTGTTTAATTATGAGTACCAATTCGGCTATTGCCGCTGAAAGTATTGTCATCAAGGGATCAACGACGGTATTGCCCATAGCGCAAGTTGCCCTAGAGGCCTATATGAAGGCACATCCCGGAGTAAATATATCTCTTTCTGGTGGTGGTTCCGGTGACGGGATCAAGGCGCTGATTGACAAATCTACAGACATTGCAACATCTTCGCGTGAAATTAAAGCTAAGGAAGTGGAGCTTGCAAAAAGCAAAGGCGTAAATCCTGTAGCCCATGCAGTTGCCATTGACGCACTGACGCCCATTGTCCACCCGAAGAACAGGATAAATGGATTGACCATTGACCAATTGAGCCAGATCTATCAGGGTAAGATCAAAAACTGGAAGGAGGTCGGTGGGGATGATTTGCAGATCGTTGTTGTATCGAGGGACAGCAGCTCAGGAACCTTTGAATCGTGGGGGCAGCTGGTTCTTAATAATGCTAAAGTGACCCCGAAGGCCCAGATGCAGGCATCCAGCGGAGCCGTAGTACAGGCTGTTTCTAAGAACAGGTATGCAATAGCCTATGTTGGTATTGGATACATCAATAAATCGGTCAAGGCATTGACCGTTAATGGTGTTCCGGCTTCTGCAAAGACGGCCCTTTCCAAGGAGTACCCTGTTGCCAGGCCCCTCTACATGTATACCAACGGGCAGCCGACTGGTGAAGTTGCCAACTTCATTAAGTTTGTGTTGAGTCCCGCCGGGCAGAAACTGGTCGCCA
>JAPLJS010000022.1 GCA_026388545.1 Deltaproteobacteria bacterium | reverse complement strand
CACTAAATAAGGAGACGCAGATGAAGAAAATAATCATTTTTTTGTTTATGGTGTCATTTGTGTTGACTGGTTTTCAGCAGGTTGAAGCAAAAAGAGTTATGGAGCTGAAAATCGGCAAGGGCGAAGCGAAAGTTAACCTTTTAGAGGGATCTGCGCAGGTTCTTCCAGCCAGGGCAAAAAAATGGCGTCCCTTGAAGGTGGGAGATATCCTTAGGGGAGGTGACGAGGTTAATACAGGGCGTAGAGCAAGGCTGGAGCTTTTCTTGCCTGACTATTCCAGTGTTCGTTTTGCCGGCAATTCTCATTTTAAAATTCTTCAGATTGAAGCTGGCGGAGAGGCTGCTCCGAGGAATATGAAATTTCATATGGCTGTTGGGAAGACTTGGGCCAATGTGAGCAAGGCAGCGGGGAAAAGGGGCCAATTTGAGCTTCAGTGTGAAAATGCCGTAGCCGGTGTCAGGGGCACCATTTATCGCGTGAATGTTGAGGAAGATAAGTCTGCCACGGTAAAGGTGTACGACGGAACGGTGCACGTTTCTGGCGGTGGGCCGGCGATGGAGACGCCGAAGATGATCGGTCCTCCTACTAAGATTGCCGGACCCAAGCCGATTCCCGGCCCTAAGAAAGTTACCATGGAGGAGTGGGTATTTATTATTAAATCGATGCAGCAGATAAGAATTGCTGCAGATGGGACGGCGGAAAAACCACGGGATTTCACTGAACAGGAAGATCGGGATGAATGGGTGGACTGGAACAAGGTGAGAGATCAAGAGTTAGGATCAGAATAGAACCATGGAATACATTCCAGAGGATAAACCGGATAGAACAAATCAATGAATATCCCCAATCTGTTGACACTGTTGAGAATACTTCTTGTCCCTGTTACGGTGATCTTTCTCATGCAGGGTGCTTTTACAAAGGCACTCGTTGTTTTGGCTATTTCGGGGATCACTGATGCCCTTGATGGTTTCCTTGCCCGCGTATTAAAGCAACAAACCGTGCTTGGTTCATATTTGGATCCCATAGCGGATAAGGCCCTCCTTGCGAGTTGTTTTGTGACACTTTCTATAAAAGGTATAATTCCGGGATGGGTCACGGTCATTATAATCAGCCGGGATTTTATCATCCTCGTCGGCATTGCCATCCTCTCAATCATGTCGATTCCGTATGAGATCCGTCCGTCATTTATCAGCAAGGTAACAACGGCTTTGCAATTATTCACTCTATTGTTTTTCCTTGTATTTCGCATTCTGCCGGGATTGATTGATTTTATATGGCTCTTGGTTTTACAATGGCTCACAGTAATTTTTACCATAATTTCCGGGCTGAATTACATGTTCAGGGCGGTTAAATTAAATACTAACCAGGCATAGGCTGTTATGAGATGTGCCGCAGAATAGATAAACCACAATATTTGCTTGACATAACGCTGTTTTGCTGTTAAAAATCATTCCCTTCTGTTGGGGAAACCCTGATGTAGGCACGTAGCTCAGGGGGAGAGCGCCATCCTGACGCGGTGGATGTCCAGGGTTCAAATCCCTGCGTGCCTACCATTTTTATCAGTTAATAAAAACAAAATATGACGTGTTAATTGTTGGTGAGGGCATCAGCAGAGTATATGTGGTGATGCCCTTTCTTATAGAAACATGACATAGAGACTCGTAAAATTGAAATTAGGGTGCACTTTTTTTGTAGGCTATAATCATTGATGTATCTGGAAGACAAGGGTTCGTTTTATGAATGAAATCAGGATTACATTGCCGGATGGTTCAGTTAGCGAATGTCATCGAAGTGCAACGGTTAAGGATATTATTGCATCGTGGAAAAATGAGATGCTTTCTTCAACAGTTGCAGCGAAGCTGAATAGTGCCCTTGTGGATTTAAGCCATCCCATTAAGGAGGATGCATCTCTTGAGGTGATTGAGATTTCATCAAAAGAGGGTTTGGCGATCCTCCGGCACAGTATATCGCATGTCATGGCACAGGCTGTCCAGGATACATTCGAAGGTGTTCAGATTTGTATAGGGCCTTCCATAGAAGATGGTTTCTATTATGACTTCGAATATTCTGAGACCTTTACCCCTGAAGACTTTGAAAAGATCGAAGCCAGAATGCAAGAGACGGTAGCTTCTGATTATCCTTTTTTACATCGAGAGATGTCAAGAGAAGAAGCCATTGCTCTGTTCAGGGATAAGGGTGAATCATATAAGGTGGAACTTATCAATGATTTGCCGGAAGATATAAAAACAGTCACTATTTACAGCCAGGGAAGGTATGTGGATCTGTGTCGCGGCCCCCATATTCCGTCCACGGGAATGATCAAGGCTTTCAAGTTGTTAAGTGTGGCGGGGGCATACTGGCGGGGTGACGAAAGAAATAAGATGCTTCAACGCATCTATGGGACGGGGTTTGCATCTGAAGAAGCACTTGCCGAATATCTCCGTATTGTTGAGGAGGCTAAGAAAAGGGATCATCGGAAACTGGGAAGAGATCTGGACCTGTTCCAGGTGAATGATGAAGCAGGACCAGGGTTGATCATATTTCATCCTAAAGGAACCATGCTACGGACCGTCATTGAAGACTGGGAAAAAAAAGAACACTTGAAACGTGGATATGAAATGGTCATGGGGCCACAGATCCTGAAAGTTGATCTATGGAAGAAATCAGGGCATTTTGATCATTACAGAGAGAATATGTATTTCACAGAGGTAGAAAATCAGGGTTATGGAATAAAACCGATGAACTGCCTCTCTCATATGCTGATATACAAATCGAAGATTCGCAGCTACCGTGACTTACCGCTCAGGTATTTCGAGCTTGGTACCGTCCACCGGCATGAAAAAACCGGAGTTCTCCATGGTCTCATAAGAGTACGACAGTTTACACAGGATGATGCTCACATCTTATGTACGCCGGAGCAATTGAATAGCGAGATTATAGGCATTGCGAATTTCGTAAGTTATGCCATGAAAATTTTCGGTTTCGACTACGATGTAGAACTGAGTACACGGCCTGAAAAATCCATCGGTTCCGATGAAGACTGGGAGATGGCGACGTCAGCATTAAAGGACGCCTTAAGAGTCAACAAAATGGTGTATGAGATTAACGAAGGAGATGGTGCTTTTTACGGACCCAAAATTGACTTCAAGATAAAGGATGCACTCAACAGAAAATGGCAGTGTGCTACCATTCAGTGTGATTTTACTCTTCCGGAACGGTTTGATCTCAGCTATATAGGCGCCGATGGAGAGAAACACAGGCCGGTAATGCTGCACAGGGTGATCCTCGGTTCCATAGAACGGTTCATGGGTGTGCTGATAGAACACTATGCCGGGGCTTTTCCAGTCTGGCTGTCGCCGGTTCAGGCGGTTCTAATGACCGTGACCGACAGACACATTCCCTACGGTGAGGAAGTATTCATAAAATTGGGTGATGCGGGGATTCGTGTGGAGAGAGATTTCAGGAACGAAAAACTGGGGTATAAAATTAGAGAGGCACAGATTCAAAAAATACCTTATATGCTGGTAATTGGCGATCGGGAGATGGAATCGAACCGGGTATCTCCCCGTGAACGGAGCGGCAAAGACCTCGGCGCCATCGGTGTTAATGAATTTATTGGCCTGGTAAAGGAAAAGTGCGCACAGTATCAGTAGTTACGGGATGAAAATCCTAAGCATTAAAGATTAATATTCTGAACGATATCAAAATGCAAATGACCGAAACGTTGAGAATTTCGATATTAGGATTTACTATTACAGGAGGTGACATATAGCTAAGGATTTAAACATAAATCAGGAAATTAAGGCGACTACCGTCAGGGTTATTGATGAGGGTAAACAATTGGGTATTATGTCTCTGGCGGAAGCACTGGATGTTGCTGCTAAGGCGACTTTGGATCTGGTTGAGGTTGCTCCCAATTCTACACCACCGGTTTGCCGGATTATGGATTATGGGAAATTCAGATACCAGCAAAGCAAGAAACTACAGGTCGCAAAAAAGAGTCAGAGTATCATTCAGGTAAAGGAGATCAGGTTAAGACCGAAAACTGATGAACATGACCTGCAGGTAAAAATCAAACATATTAAGAAATTCCTCAGCCAGAATGATAAAGTGAAGGTTACCATGATGTTTAGAGGTCGCGAAATGGCTTATACTGAACTGGGTAGGAAAATCATGGAGGATGTCCAAAAGGCGTTAGCAGATGAAGGTATTATTGATCAACATCCTCGGCTGGAGGGAAGAAGTATGGTTATGATGGTGTCGCCGAAGAAATAGAGTGAAAGGGGTGATTTAATGCCAAAGATAAAAACACACAGGGGAGCGGCTAAAAGGTTTAGTCTTACGGGAAGTGGTAAGGTGAAGAGGAGTAGGGCTTATGCGAGCCATATTCTTACGAAAAAAACGACAAAAAGAAAAAGAAATTTGAGAAAGTCTACCATTCTCCACAAGAGTGATACCAGAGGAATAAAGATGTTAATTCCGTATATGTAGGAATGAAATATATGGTGTAGATAAAAATATTTTTGAGTTTGGTAGAATAATTCAGCAATGCGTTTTTTATAAGAAGCGGGGAGATCAGAAGAAATGCCAAGAGTAAAAAGAAGTATCACTGCTAAGAAAAAGAGACGAAGAATTCTGAAAATGGCAAAGGGTTTTTTTGGAGCGCGGAGCCGTTTATTAAAAACAGCCACGGAAGCCGTGGAAAGGGCAATGAAGTATGCCTATCGGGATAGACGAGTACGGAAAAGAGATTTCAGGAAACTGTGGATCACAAGGATTAATGCGGCTGCACGAATTCATGAAATATCATATAGCCGTTTAATCGACGGCATGAAAAAAGCGGGTGTGGAAATTGACAGAAAGATTCTCGCCGAGCTTGCCGTTCATGATCCTCGTGGATTTTCTGAAATAGTCAGTGTAGCAAAGGGTAAACTGCCGACATGCTAAAAGAACTTGAGGAACTTCAAAGGCAAGCTGAATCTGAAATAAGCATTGCAAAAACTGAAGGGGAGTTCCTTGCTGCAAGAACCAAGTATTTAGGAAGAAAGGGGATTCTGACAAAGTTTCTTCGCAACCTCGGAAATATCGATCCGGAAAAGCGACCTTTAGTCGGGAATCGTTGTAATGAAATTAAAGATACGCTTACGGAGAAGCTTGAGAATGCCCTGAAAGCTATCACCACTCTGAAAAAGGAAGAAGCCCTTCTTCGTGACAGCATCGATGTAACACTCCCTGGGAGAAAAGTCAGGTATGGCAAACTCCATCCCATAACTCAGGTTTGTCAGGAGATTTGTGACATATTCGCAGGGCTTGGTTTTTCGGTTGTCGAAGGTCCGGAAATTGAGCTGGACTATTACAATTTTGAGGCCCTGAATATTCCCCAAAACCACCCTGCACGAGATATGCAGGATACATTCTACATAGAAGATAACATAGTACTGCGTACACATACCTCACCTGTTCAGATCAGGGTCATGGAAAAGCAGAGGCCGCCGGTGAGAATTCTTTCACCCGGTCGGGTGTATCGTCCCGATTCGGATATCTCTCATACACCCATGTTCCATCAGATTGAAGGTCTGCTGGTTGATAGGGGTATCACTTTTGGTGATTTGAAAGGTGTTCTTACATCATTTCTCAAACAGATGTTTGGTGAGGGTACGGCGCTCCGATTTCGCCCCAGTTTTTTCCCCTTTACCGAGCCGAGTGCTGAGGTTGACATCAGGTGTGTCATGTGCAATGGCGCGGGATGTCGTGTATGCTCTCAGAGCGGCTGGCTTGAAATCCTTGGATCAGGGATGGTGGACCCCGAGGTATTTAAGAATGTACATTACGATCCCGAAGAAGTTTCCGGTTTTGCTTTCGGCCTTGGCCTCGAGCGGATTGCCATGCTTAAGTACGGGATATCGGATATCCGGTTGTTTTTTGAAAATGACTGGAGGTTTTTAGAACAATTTTGATACAGGGATTAGGGTCCAGGGATTAGGGGTTATGTTAGTCAGTCTCAGATGGCTTAAAGATTATGTGGATATCAGGATTTCACCCGCTGAGCTTGTCGATCGGCTGACAATGGCAGGATTTGAGGTAGAATCCATCAGGGAGACGGGCCCTTCCTTTACTAATGTCGTCGTTGCAAAGATTCTTTCCATCAAACCTCATCCTGATGCAGATAAGTGTATCCTCTGTGAATTGGCTACCGGTGATAGTACCTATCCTGTGGTCTGTGGCGCCGGTAACATCAGTCCCGGTGATGTGGTTCCTCTTGCGAAAGTCGGGGCAACCATACCGGGAGGGTATACGATAAGGAGTTCGAAAATCAGAGGCGAGGTATCGGAGGGGATGCTCTGTTCAGAGCAGGAGCTAGGCATCGGCGATGATGCTACGGGGATAATGATTCTCCCGGATAACCTTACCATCGGTCTTGACCTGGCGGAAGCCCTTGATTTGAAGGATACCGTTCTTGATATCTCGATAACACCCAACCGTTCCGACTGTTTGAGCATTATCGGAATTGCCCGTGAAGTTTCGGCAATTACAGGATCCAAATTGAAATATCCCGATAGTACCGTGCAGGAAAATGAGGAGGATATAAACCGTATCACATCGGTGGAAATCCTCGACACAGATCTCTGTCCCCGGTATAGCGGCAGAATTATAAAAAATGTTACGATAAAACCTTCACCCCTCTGGATGCGCCGGAGATTGGAGGCAGTAGGCCTTCGTGCAATCAACAATATTGTCGATATCACCAATTATGTGATGCTGGAGTTGGGTCAGCCGCTCCACGCGTTTGATTACAGGTTTCTTGAAGAGGGGCGTATTGTGGTCAGAAGATCCCGCACGGGAGAAACATTCACATCTCTTGATGAGAAGGAGCGTATTTTGGAAACCGATACGCTGATGATCTGTGATGGCGTCAAGCCTGTAGCCATTGCCGGTATCATGGGTGGACTTAATTCTGAAGTTAAAGAAGACACAGAGATGATTTTTCTGGAAAGTGCTTATTTTGCCGCGCCTTCTATTCGTAAATCGGCAAAATTGCTGGGAATGAATACGGATGCCGCATTCAGGTTCGGTCGTGGTGTAGATCCTGAAGGCGTGATCAGGGCGCTTGACAGGGCGGTCCAGTTTATGACTGAAATTTCCGGTGGGACTGTTTGTAAAGGTTACATTGATCAATATCCGCGAAAAGTTGAAACAGCAACGGACATCCCTCTCCGAATAAGAAGGGTCAATGAGATCCTGGGAACAGATATTGAAACCGCTGAAATCATAAAAATCCTGGAAAGTATAGATATGGTTGTTTGCGGGGAGGAAGACGGGATTTACCGGGTGACTCCACCCACATATAGGGTAGATATCACGAGGGAAATCGATCTTGTCGAAGAGATAGCGAGACTTTATGGTTATGACAGTATCCCTGTAACACTGCCCCCCGTTTCTGTGGTAACTGTATCAAAGGATCGTAAAGAGATTCTCATAGACAGGTTACGAGAGATTTTAAGAGGAGCCGGATACTCAGAGATAATCACGTACAGTTTTGTCTCCACCGACTCGGTAGAATGGCTGGCACTCAAAGAGGATGATGAACGGCGAAAAAGAATAAAAATAAAAAATCCTCTTTCTGAAGATCAGTCGGTAATGCGAACGACGCTCGTGAGCAGCCTCCTGGAAACGATGAAAAAAAATGCTCATAACGGTTGTTTCGATCTCAAGGTGTTTGAAATTGGCAGGGTCTTTTTTCACCGTAAGGAGGGTGAGCTTCCCGTTGAAAAGAACCTGCTTGGCTGTCTTATCACAGGCCAGTTGTATGATGATCTCTGGTCTTCAAAAATGTATGCAGATTTTTTTGATTTGAAAGGATGTATAGAGAACGTCTTTGATGGTCTGAAGATTTCAGATTTAATATTCAGGTCTGATTACAGGGAAACATTCCTCAATTCCGGGAAATCATGTGGGATATATGTTGGTGATCAATGTATCGGGTTTTTAGGGGAAGTGCATCCTGATATTCTCGTGAGGATGGATTTAAAGAATGTGGCTTATGTCTATGAAATTAATTTAGATATTCTGGAAAACCTTTTTACCGGCGAGATGCTCTATAAAGAACTGCCAAGATTTCCGTCAGTCGTAAGAGACGTGGCTTTTATCGTTGGCCAAGAGTTGGAAGCGCAGAAAATACTTAATCTTGCCATGGATATGAATAAAGAATTACTTGAAAAAGTAAGTATTTTTGATGTATATTCCGGTAAAAGTATCCCACAGGGGATGAAGAGTCTTGGGATGAGGTTTGTATACCGTTCATCTGATAGAACATTGACAGATGAAGAGGTGAGTCAGATGCACGCCGGGATCGTAAAAAGCATTGTTGATTTGACCGAGGCAAAAATCAGGGGAGAAGAAAATTAGATATCTGTAAGAATGGGGGAGGTTAGACATGACAAAGATTGATATTATTCAGGATGTGTATGAGAAACTGGGATTTTCAAAGAAGGATGCGGCGAATATTGTTGAGTCGGTTTTTGAGATTATGAAGGATAGTCTTGCGCGTGGTGAAAAGATAAAGATTTCTGGATTCGGTAACTTTTCTATCAAAGAAAAGAAGTCTCGGAGAGGCAGAAATCCCCAGACTGGCAGTGAAATAGAGATATCGGCGAGAAAGGTATTGACTTTTAAATCGAGTCAAGTGTTACGTAAGGCGCTGAATGGTTAAGCTTCAAAGGGCAAAGAAGCTCTAATCAAGAAATTCTGAATACTAAGCGAATCCAAAATACAAGTAATACAAATCCGAGCGTTGCTTGAAAGCGTATACAGCGAGCTTCAAAAGTCGATGTTCGATCTTGATCTTGTTTGGAAATTAGGATTTAGGATTTTCAATGGATGTATCAATTCCGGATAAGGAATATTTTCGTATTGGAGAGGTCAGTAAGATCCTTGGCGTAGATACGTATGTCGTCAGGTATTGGGAATCCGAGTTCAAATCGATAAAACCAATACGAACTAAGTCCGATCAACGCCTTTATAGGAGAAAAGATTTAGAGGATCTGTTGATTATCAAAAATCTCCTCTATACCGATAAGTTTACCATCAGCGGTGCTAAGAAACAATTATTAAAGATGAAGGACGTGATGGCACAGCCGGATAAGGATCCTGAAAAACAGAGGCTTGTTGAGATTAAAAAAGGATTACTGCAGATAAAAAAAATACTAAGTTAAGAAAAGTAAAGAGAAAAGGGACAGGCAAGTTTTCGCTAATGAAAAAGTAACCTGCCCCTCTCTGTCCTTAATGTTTGGTTGATCTTTTGGATGCCTTGATCGGATTGAGTTTTTGCGTGGATTCTATAATTTCTCTCTTGATATGTGAAGCTGTTGGACAGTTTCCAGAAAGCCATTTACTGGTAGGTTCAGGATAGACCTTGCAGTACTGACCGGCCGGGCAATCTATAATTTTATTGCAACCTTCGCACTTATCAACAATAGTGTGACAATTACCTCCATTAAATCCACAACCTTTCTTGGTCATGAAGGCGCATTCTGAACCAACCTTGATGGTTTGACAGACCATTGGAATCACCCCCTTTCATATTTTTTTATTTGCTCTATTGGTAATGTAGTCCTTCAAAAGTTGAATTAACTAACAAAAAAAATAGTTCATGTCAAGAGAATAATTACATTACATTAACGTTCAAATTATGCAATAATAACAACATGAATGACCTATCGAATGAATTGACTTCATATCACAATCATGTTAGGCAAAATCTCTGTTAGCAGAGAATTTGAAAAGGGCAAAAAAAAGGTGAAGAGCGGAGGTTAATTGAATCCGGCATGGTAGAAATAAAAACATTTGAGATAAAAAATAAGCTGGGCCTTCATGCGAGGGTTGCAGCGAAGCTGGTCAATGTATCAACACGATTTAAGTCCCGGATATTTTTTGAAAGGGATGGTAAGGTCGCCAATGGAAAGAGTCTCCTTAGTATCTTAACATTAGCCTGTCCTTTAGGAAGTCGAATAACAATCAGAGCAGAGGGGATAGATGCAAGGGACGCTATTGAAGATATTGGGAAACTAATAGATGAAAAATTTGGAGAAGATTGATGAATACTGATGTCGGGAAAAAATCATTTGTTCTCAAAGGTATAGGTGTCTCACCCGGTATCGTGATCGGAAAAGCCTACTTGTATGATCGCTTTAATACCCAGGTATCTTTTTACAGATTGCGGGATAAAAGTCTTGTATCCCAAGAGATTAAACGGTTCAGAGCGGCACTTAAGGAATCGGAAAAGCAGCTTTTGGAAGTAAAAAATAAACTATGTGAACTGGCCGGGAGGGAACCATTATATATCATCGACGTTCATATCATGATCCTCAAAGACAAGATGTTCATCAATCACACGGTTCACTATATTAAGGAAATGTGTATCAATGCGGAGTGGGCCATTAAGATGACCATCGACAGATATAGAGAAATCTTTGAAAAGGTAGAAGACGAGTATCTTAAGGGCCGGGTCAGCGACATTCGATATGTGGGGCAGATGATTTTGAGGAATCTTACGGGAGATGAGAAAGAAGGTATTCCGGATGTTGGTAGAAAGGGTATCATCATCGCAGTGGATCTTTCACCTGCCGATACTGCACAGATGATGATCAATAAGGTTCAGGGATTTGCGACAGACATGGGAGGGAAAACGTCCCATACGGCTATTGTGGCCAGAGCGGTTGAAATTCCCGCTGTTGTTGGTTTGAAATCCATTACGAAAATGGTGCAATCCAACGACGACATTATCGTTGACGGTTCTGCGGGCCTTGTTGTTGTGAATCCTGATCCCGAAATGATTAAGGTTTATGAAGATAAGCAGAAACACTTTGAGAAAGCCCAGAAAGATTTTCTGAAATACGCCCGACTCCCTGCAGTGACGAAGGACAATTATAAAGTGGAAATAGGTGGGAATATCGAGTTTATTGAGGAGATTCCTTCCGTCATATCCCATGGGGCCGATGGCATTGGTCTTTACAGAACGGAATTCATCTACATAAATAAGGAACAACTGCCGACAGAAGAAGAACATTTTTCGCACTACAAAAGTGTCGTTGGCGTAAAAGATTTAAAATGGGCGACTATCCGAACATTTGATTTAGGTGGTGATAAGTTTTTTTCCGACCCCAAGTTGGCCAAAGAGATGAATCCTCAAATGGGCCTGAGAGCCATCCGCTTCTGTCTCAAGGAAGTGGACGTGTTTAAGGTGCAGTTACGGGCAATTGCCCGCGCCAGTGTTTTTGGCAAGACGCGGATCATGTTTCCCATGATCTCAGGGGTTGAGGAAATACGAGAAGCTAAAAAAATCTTTTTTGAGGTTATGGATAATCTTATTTCCCAGGGTATCCCTGTGGGTGACGATATTGAGATCGGAGTCATGATAGAAGTTCCGTCTGCTGTCATTATTGCCAATGAATTGGCAAAAGAAGTGGATTTTTTTAGCATTGGGACCAACGACCTGATTCAGTATGCACTGGCTATCGATAGGATAAACGAAAGGGTAACCTATTTATATGAGCCCCTCCACCCTGCCGTCTTAAGGCTCATCAAGCAGGTGGTTGACATCGGTCATAGAGAGGGTATACGGGTTGCCATGTGTGGCGAAATGGCTGGTGAACCAGCGTATATCATGATTCTTTTAGGGCTTGAAATTGATGAGTTGAGCATGAATCCGCTGGCGATTCCGAGGGTAAAAAAAATTATAAGAGGCTGTACCTTAAAGGAATCCAAAGCCCTGTTGGAAAAAGTCATGACATTTTCATCGGCCGCTGAGATAAGGGAATTTGTCTATAATTGCATGCGGGAGCGGTTTCCTGCAGAATTTCCGCTGAACGGGACTTAAGAGGTCAAACAGCAAAAGACACATGTCTGATGGCCTCGTGAAGGTTAAACAACGTTTGTTTTTTACGAAGCCGAAAATTATTTAACCAGTTTGCGACCGGGAGCGCATCCTGTAAACCCCGCTTTGCAGGAGGCGGTGAAGGAGCGCAATCTAACAATATTTTTCTTGCCGGAAACCCCATCCTGTGGTCGGTGAGATTTATCTTTATTTACGAGATCAGCATGTCCGTCCTGTCAAAAATTAAAACGTGGACAACCGCAAGGGAATTTTTTGCGGGATGCCTTTATCGGGAGGACAATTTCCCCCTGTTCTGGCTTGTCAAAAAAGTATTGTCCAAAGTCGAACTTGCCGATGAGTATGTCGAGGCATTAAAGAATTTCTCCGATAACGGGACAGTCATTTATGCAATAAAAAATAAAAGTCAGCTCAACAGTCTCATTATTCGGGAACTTTCCGCCAGAAAGGGTATACCCAGACCCATTTATTGCCACGGAATCAACATGATTTTCTGGCAGCCTTTTCCTGCGGCTGTTAGGGTTGTTTTTTCAATACTCTTTCATTTCCTTTTCAGAAAACCCATTCTGGATGTCTCCAAGAAAGACTATATGAATCGAATCATTATGGAAAGGAAAAGTGCAATTATCCATCTTGGAGATTCAGAATATTTTGAAAACCGGTTCACCCGGGAAGCGATCATCAACTTGATTAATACTCAAAAGACCTTGAATGTTCCCATCTACATTGTCCCGGTCATGATTACCTACGGAAGAAGAAGGGAAAAAGAGAAGGAGAGTTTAATCAATATATTGTTTGGCCAGACGGAAGACACAGGTGCGCTGCGCAGGGTGATAACATTTCTCCGTTACTCCAATCAGGCCACAGTTATATCTGCAGATCCGATTAATCTTACGGAGTTCGTTATTAAAAACAATGGCATGACGGCAGAGGCAATAAGTAATGACCTGAGAAGAGAACTGATAGACCGGATCGAGGAAGAGAAGACAAGCATTGTGGGACCTGTTTTAAAGTCAAGGGAAGAGATTATCAGCATGGTTCTTAACGACGGGAACCTCAATCAGTCTTTAGAAAAGATGGCAGCCCATGGGACGAAAGACCATGATGCCCTTGTCAAGGGAGCGGAAAGGTACATCCGGGAAATTGCTTCCGACTATAATGATATGTTTATTGAGATCTGGGAGATATTCCTGACGTGGCTGTGGAACAATATTTATGATGGTGTAGTGGCTGACAAGGCTGGACTGGCAAAAATAAGAAACATATCGAAAAAAATGCCTTTTGTCATTATTCCCTGTCATCGTAGCCATATTGACTATCTCCTTCTTTCTTATGTATTTTACAAACATAATATACAAATGCCGTTTGTTGCCGCCGGCACCAATCTGTCATTCTGGCCTTTAGGATACATCTTTCGAAAATCGGGAGCCTTTTTCGTTCGCCGAACCTTTAAGGGGAATATCCTCTATGGAGAGGTATTTGCCAAATATCTGGAGGTCCTTATAAAAGAGGGTCTTCCCATTGAGTTTTTCATAGAGGGGGGACGGAGCCGTAGCGGGAAGATGGCAATGCCTAAGTTTGGTCTCCTTTCAATGCTTATCCAGGCTTATAAGAAGAACACCTGTGATGATATGGCGGCAATTCCGGTCTTCATTGGGTATGATCGGGTTCTTGAAGAAGAATCCTACTTAAAGGAGCTTGGGGGAGCGCCTAAAACAAGAGAGAAGACATCAGATGTAATCAAAAGTCACAAAGTGCTGAGGAAACGCTACGGGCGTGTCTATGTGAACATCGGTGAGCCACTCTATCTCAAATCGTATCTTGCATCTCAGGAGATACCTTTTGAAGATATGACATTAGAAGAGAGGCAGAGCCTCTACAGGAAGATCAGTTATGAAATTACCTTGGAAATCAATAAGGTATCGGTTGTTACACCCTTTTCTCTCATTGCTGCCGGTTTGCTCTGCCATGACAGAAGGGGAATATCTCACGATGAGCTGATGGGTGTGTTGAATATATTCTACGAGTACCTCAGCGACAGAAAAGTAAGCTTTGCTGCTACTCTTGTCAATAAAGAAAAGGCTTTTATCGATGCCCTCAGCATGTTTGATCAATCAGACATTATATCCAAGATGGGGGCAGATGAACTGGAACAGGATGAAATAGAAGAAATAGTGTACTCCCTGGATGACAATAAACGGTTGAAATTAGAGTACTATAAAAACAACATCCTTCACTTTTTCATCCCCATAAGCTTTGTAGCCTCGTCATTGCTTTCAAGCCATGAGGATGTGATACCCTTGAACCAGATCGTGAAAGATTATCAGTTTTTCAAGAGGCTGTTCTGGCATGAGTTCATCTTTGACGACCAGAAGGACGATTTAGACGAGGTAAATGATGTCCTCTCTTATTTGAACGACAGGCGCATGATCAGCAGTTTCGAACGCGATGGACAGCCTCTGGTCGAGGTAAAGGGTAGGGGAAGGATGAATCTGATGCCTTTTGCCGGTTTGATACGCAACTATATCGAATCGTACTGGGTAGTAATCAGAGGTTGTTTGTATCTGAAGACGGGAGCAAAGCCGGGAAAAGAATGGATGAGGAACATCCAACGGTTGGGTGATAAGATGTATAAAAAGGGCGAGATACGGAGAGCGGAAGCGCTGTCGCAGTCCAATTATCAAAGCGCCATGAACTTCCTCAAGGATGCGGATATTTTGTTTTTTCCCGAAGTCGGTGAAAGAGATGATAAGAAAGAATCAAATCTCTGTAAGCTCACCGGAAACAAGGTGGAAATGGATTCACTCCGACGTCGATTGTTCGAATTCCTATAATGACAGCGTCGCATAAGTTTCATTGCTTTTGTAAGGTTATCACTCTGATTTTTTACCCAATCCCCGCTTCTGATTGCCATGGTGCATTACTCAGTTTTTATTTGACATCCCTGGCTGTACATGCTAAGGAGCGCCACGCAAATGGATAAGGAAACGAGGAAAACGGCCATCCAGTTGGCACATGCCAGTAGTATCGGCATTGCCATGGTACTGGCGATCTTCGGAGGCCTTTATCTGGGTGTCCATCTTGACAGGAAGTTTGGAACCGGATACAAATTTACCATTATCTTATTATTGATTGGTATTTTTGCCGGATTCAGAAATATATTCGTTTTAATAAAGAAAATATCCCGGGATGAAAAACCCGTAATAAAGTATCTGAAAAATGAACCACACAGAAAAAGACCCCCTGCAAAAGAAGATTGAGATTACAAACTGGATCATCATGGGAATATTGCTCATGCTCAGTTTTTTCTTCATGCCTTACAGGTTCACCCTTGGTATGGTATTAGGTGGTTTTATAAGCATTGTAAATTTTCACTGGCTTGATCGGGATCTGCGAAAGGTTTTCAGCAGGCTTTCAGAACGGTCGGGTTCTTTCGTGATGGTTAAGTATTTCATCAGAATTACCGTTACAGCTTTTGTTCTTTATTTCATCATATCTGCGGATATTGTTGATATAATAGGCTTGCTGATTGGACTTTCGACAGTAGTCATTACCATGGTATTTACCGCAATTGCGGCATATTCAAAAAAAAATTGCCTTGAGGAGGTTAGTTAAAAAGATGCATTCTTTTTCGTTTTTTGATTTCCTTTCTACAAATTATCATATTCCGCTGCATGTGTCTTATGCCTGGCTTATCATGATCTTGCTTACCCTGTGCGCCTATCTGGCGACACGCCGGATTGATATCTTCCCGGGCAAGTTCCAGAATGTTATGGAAGTCGTCATCAGCGGTATCGATTCTTTAATAACCGATACCATGGGGCATGAAGGAAGAAAATTCTTCCCCCTGATTGCCACTATCGGACTTTTTATCCTTACATCGAACCTCATGGGGCTCATTCCCGGATTTGCATCTCCAACGGCAAATCTAAACACAAATGCTTCCATGGCGCTCATCGTTTTTGTCATGACGCACGTTATGGGGGTCAAGGTTCATGGGGCCAAATATATCAAGCAGTTTATGGGCCCCGTGTGGTGGTTAACGCCGCTTATGGTACCCATTGAAATAGTCAGCCACTTGGTCCGTCCCCTGTCACTCACCGTGCGACTTTTCGGAAACATCGAAGGTGGACACATTGTTGTAGCAGTTTTATTCTTGTTGGCTCCTTTCCTGATACCGATACCAATTCTCTTCCTCAAGGTATTCATATCAGTTATCCAGACACTCGTCTTCATGTTGCTTTCCATGATGTATATTGCCGGCGCAATGGAAGAAGCGCACTAAGAATTTTCAAACACACCTGTAATAATGCGATGAGGGGCTAAAACCATGAGTGGTTTTAGCCCCTTTTTCATGAAAAGAGTAGAGTCGTTTCATTATTTATATGATGTTATAAAAGATATGAACTCTTGAAACAGGGGTTTCGTCTGATCGTCTGCTACCTGCCCCCCGTACGTTTCTTCCTGAAAAAGAAAAAGGCGGATGAAGAGAAAATCAACCGCCTTAAAACCATCACTGAATTAAATAAACTTTCAATTCCTGTGCATTATAGACATGGTGTTATCCTCGCAGCGGCCAACGACGCCTTTCCTGTATATCTCAAGAAACAAATAAGCGGGATGGTCGCCATTTAGGCTTAGATGTAATAAAAAGGGTTTGAGTCAAGAGCAGACTTGACCCCTTTCCCGACCTTGAGGGGTGGATTTTCCTATCGCCTGCATCTTTGCGATGCCGCCCGGGGTTATAGGGGAGCAATTCATATTTCGCGCATCCCACGCTTCGAATAAAATCGGCTATCTGCCGCAGATTTTCTTCCGTAGCCGTGATACCCGGTATGAGAGGCGTTCGCGGAATGATACTTACAATTCCATCATCTGAGAGGGATGCGAAATTATCCAGTATTTGTTCATTTTCCACTCCCGTGTATTCCCTGTGCTTTTGCGAATCGAACAGCTTAATGTCGTAAAATATGAGATCGATATGGGGAAGCAATTTCTCCTTGAACTCTTTAATATCAAACTCGCCTGACGTTTCTATCGCGATGTGTATGTTGTCTTCTTTCAACTTTCTCATCACTTCGCTGAGGTAATCCATATGAAGCGTCGGTTCTCCCCCTGAGAAAGTTACCCCACCACACGATGTATCGTAAAATACCCTGTCTTTTGTAAGTTCCGCCGCCAGTTCGTTGATGGGATAATATTTCCCCACGATCTTCAACGCCGTAGACGGACATTTTTCCGCGCACACTCCGCAGGCAACGCACTTTTCCCTGATGACCCTGCCGGGATGGTTCATCTGTGCTGCGTTTTCAGTGCATACTTTTTCGCAGTCGCCACAGTTTATGCAGAGGGCTGGATAAAAGGCAATCTCCTCCTCCGGGCTTAAGGATTCAGGATTATGGCACCATGCACATGAAAGGGGACAGCCCTTGAGAAATACCGTTGTTCTTATCCCCGGACCGTCATCAAGGGCGAACCGGTGAATATCAAAAACAAGCGGCCTTGCGGCAGGGATGTTCATGCAAGCAGTTCCTGAGCCATAATCTTCAGGTGATTTGCCATATAGGCGAACTTGTAGAGATAATTGAGGTTGCCATCGAGGGTCACATCCTGACGCAGTATGGCGTTTAATATATCGGGTTTTGGAGAGAAGATAAAATTCCTCAAGGCTGCCGGGTTTTTGAAAAAAACCGTAATACTCGGATTGTCGATCATTTTCTCGTCGACTTTCATTTTGCCGTTGTGGAAAACTGCCGCTACCAAAAAGGAGTTGTCCCTGCCCCTGAAAAGGTAACTGCCGTTAAAATTCTCGATGTTTTTCCGGTAGCTGCTGCTGATGAGAAAAACAAGACTCATTCCTTCCAGCAGAGCTTCGAGAATTTCTTCTGTAAATTCGGACTCAATCCCCGTGAGCAGTTTTTCCATGGCCGGTTTTGCTTTGTGAGACAAGTTTGCTATTTCTTCCAACATATCTTCTCCTTTTCCTGCCTAAATCATGCAGGGACAAGTTTAAGCATCTGGGAAGGGATTGGCTTTCCCCGTAATGATATCATATTGCGTCCGCGTGATAATTTCGTCCTTCATGACCTCGTTTAAATCCTTGAAATAAGCTGAGTAGCCGGAGACCCGCACAAGCAGTTCCGGATAATTATCCGGATTCTTTTTCGCATCGGTGAGCATTTCATAAGACATGATGTTGAACTGTATATGCAGCCCGCCACTACGAAAATATGCCTCTACGGCGGCGCCGAATCTTTCTATGTCCGCTGTGTCTTTTATAAACGGGATTTTAAGATTAAGCGCCTCACCGCCGGGTATGCAAAGATTATCAAGACCTCCCACGGCCCTCATGCACGTGGTCAATTCCGGGGCTGCCTGAGATACGGGAGTAATTCCGCTGGCAAAGGCCTTGAATGCCTTTCTGCCGTTGGGCAGTGCGCCCGACATTTTCCCCTGTCCCGCGTGGTTGGTTGTGGACCAGAAGGCAGGCCGGTATTTGCCCCCCCGGTAATTCGTATGGCTCTGGTATGTGTCGAAAAGAAAACGGATGAGATTGCGGGAATTCTTGATTGCTATGGGATCATCCGTACCGTATTTCGGGGCTCTATGGATAAGGTAGGCATGGAGTTTATCATACCCTTCAAAATCGGCAACGAGTGCTTTGAGAAGTTCATCGAAGCTGCATATCCTGTCGATGAAAACCGCCTTCTCAATCGCGGAAAGTGAGTCCACCGTATCGGCAAATCCGATATGGGTAGCTCCGGAAGAGTTGTAGAGCGCGCCTCCGAAAATCAGGTCTTTGCCCTTTTGTACAGGTCCCTCAAAGAATGCCGAAAGCAGGGGAGACGGCATGATCTCCTGATGCACTAAACCGAAATATTCGTTAAGCAAAATAGCCTGCTCAATGAGCCATTTCAGTTGATTCTTAAATGCCTCCCAGAAATCTTCAAAGCTCTTGAATTGAGCAGGGTCGCCGGATTCGAAGCTGATCACCTCATCACCTGTGACGGGCCTCCTGCCGTTATAGAGCGTCAATTCGAGCGCGGACACGACGTTCAGCATGATGGAGCTCGATGAATCATAGCTCTTTCCCGCGGTAGCCAGCTCTACGCAGCCGATTACAGCATAGTCCCTTGCGTGTTCCAATTTTGTTCCCTGGTTTTCGAGGGTCTTGATGTCCGCGACGTCATTGTGAAACGCCGGTACTGCCTTTGTGTTCGCAATGACTTCCGCGACCCGGTCACGGTATTCCCGGGTATTTTTCTCATAGTGATAGCGGGCATTCATGTTCGGATCGCGTGTTTTCAGAAGTTCGGTGATCCGCAGCATGATATACGTCAGGTCATTGACCGCGTCTTCCCCGTTTTCATCAACTCCGCCTACTGTCACCGCGGGTACCGTTCCCGCGCCTCCCCAGAGTTCCTCGGCGGTTTCGGGGACGAGATTGGTATTGTCGTTGAGCTTCAACCACAGGCAGCCGATAAGCTCGGCCGCTTCCGTTACGGTTACCGTCCCGCTGTCGATGTCGTTTTTATAATACGGATACAGTATCTGGTCGAGCCTTCCCGGGCTCATGGCCATATTGATATTCTCCGCGTGGACCGCTACCTGGGCAAGCCACAGGGAGTTGACCGCCTCGCGGAACGTCCGGGCGGGTTTCGCCGGCACCCTTGCGCATACCTCCGACATCTTTAGATAATTATCCCGCCTGGATGGGTCCGTCTCACCCTTAGCCAGTTCGGCGGCCTTATTGCTCAGATTCTGTACGTAGTTTTTTATCCCTTCCATGGCGATTGCGACGGCCTGATAAAACGCCAGTTGTTGCATATTTTCCGCGGTGAGTGTGCCGGTATTTTTTATCCGGGTCTCCGATTCTTTGACATCGGCAATGATCCCGTCCAGTCCCTTTTCAAGGACTATTTGGTAACACGGTACCGTGTGGGAAATGCAGCCCGCCTTGCCTGCGATGAAAAACACGATGCGTTCGAAGAGCCTCATGCATTCGGGATTGTTATACTTATTCCTTGTATATTCCAGGATATTGCGGTCCATCCAGTAAGGGAAGATATCAAAATTCAGTTCGTCCCTGTCGCTTTCTGAAAGCCTTTGGGGGTTCTTTTCCCTTTTGCCGATAGTATCGAGTTCCGGCCAGATGGCCATTCCCGTAAACTCCGGATATACCGGGGCGCCGAAGAATTTTGAGGTAGTCGTCCCGGCCAGCAGATTGTCATCGAAGAAGAGAGGTTCCTTGTTTGAAAGGAAATGGCTGACCGCCTTTGCATACCGGGTCTCCATCGGTTCCTCGGGTGAAGACATGTCCCTTAGATACCGGGTAACATACCGTGCGCGCTCAATACAGACCTCGGAATTTGCCTTGATACTTTTGTCTCTCAGCATTTTCAGGCGCGGCATACTATCGAGGGTTATATCTTTTAACCGTAAATCGTTCAAAGTAACGCTCCCCATGATTGACTCCTTCTTTTCCGCTTCCCTTACGTGTATATTTTTTAAATCCGCAATCCTTCGCTTTACGGATGCGGACTTATTTAATTGTCGTTATGCGGGCCGAGAATTTTTTAAGCCAGATGCCGAAGGCTACCGACGATATGGCGAAGTAGCCCATAACGGCAAGCCATGAAAAGAAAAACGAGCAGTTATTGAACATCGTCGTCGTTTCTTTCGGGACTGCATGATACTGCGCATAGGTTCCAACGTGATACCAAGTGAAAGGCCAGAGGATAAAGGGCATCAGGGTCATAATAATACTAATAACAGTCATTGTACCGACAATCCGGTCTTTGCCCTGAAGGTAAAGATTGTGAGCAATACTGTAGCTCGCACTGCCTATGATTATCATTATCATATAAAACGCGATATAAAAGTATGAAACTAAGGGGTTCATTGCCGGTTTTTCCACCCATTCCCACCAATACATACCTTCCCACGCAGGCCAGCAGATGAGGAGAAAAAGCCCTACCGGTGCAAACATGAGAGAAAAGTAGGTAACAATAGGCCCCATCAACCTATGCGTAAACTTGTTAGTCTCATTTTTAAGATACGTCTTGCTTAAAACTGCAAAAATCTGACCTGCCGCAAATGCACCCGGTAAATCAACCTGTACCATATCAAACCTCCTTTTATCCCATTTGCAAAATCCCTCTAAATCTCCTTAAAATAACCTGAATGTATTTTTACTTATCTTTGATGGTTTCGTAATAAGTCTAATTTCATCCCTATTTGTCATTCCCGTGAAAACGGGACTCAAGTCTTTTCAAATGGTTAAACGTTCATGGATCTCCGCCGGAGCCTGCCCTCGAAAGTATTTGTCGGGGGCGGGAATGACAGACTTTTTACGAATTCGTCATCTTTGACGACATCGTAAAAAGTCACACGGCGGTTCTGGAAGCGCAGGCCATATTTCCAGTCGCCGAGTCGAAAATGTAGCTGAGACAGCGCCACGGGCTCAGAAAACGCTCTTTGACAGCCAAAATAGTGGAACGGATGGA
>JAPLJS010000021.1 GCA_026388545.1 Deltaproteobacteria bacterium | reverse complement strand
GTAGTAAATGGTGTTCATGGAAGCCTCCTTTTGGTAATTTGATTTCGGACGGCCATGCCGATCCGACCGCTTGTTCTTCAAGCTATCAATACCACTGGCGGCTTCCTGTTTGAATCAATTCTTATACATTCTAACAGCCACCAATTACCAAGTGGCTGTCCCCCAAAAGAGCTATACCCAACAAACAATAAAAAAGGTGATCGCCATGGAAACAAAAAAATTTATGTATTATCAAGACGAGGATGTGTTCATTGGATGGCTTGAAGACTTTCCTGATTATAAAACACAAGGGGAAACTCTTGATGAATTAAAGGAAAATCTGAAAGACATATATGAAGAATTAACCAGTGGCAAGATACCTAACGTTCTTCATGTCGGGGAGCTTCGTGTTGCATGAAGCGTAAAGATTTAATCCGTGCCATTGAGGAAATAGGATGCGTCTTTATTCGTCATGGAGGCCGGCACGATTGGTATCAGAATCCAGAGACGAAAATATCGCAACCAGTCCCTCGGCATAGCGGGCAATACCGCCTTCCGGATCACCTCAGGAGGGATGACGCTGCGCTTTCCGAAGTAGCGAGCACTTCCGCAAAGAGGTCATAGTCATTAGCGTCGGTGATTGTACAGGGTATGATTTTTCCGACGGTCAGGTTTCTCCCCTTTACATAGGTTACACCGTCGATATCCGGGGTCTGTCTCCAGCACCGCCCGATAGAGGGGAAATCGGGGATTTCGCTCATGCCTTCGATGATGACTTCCTGGATTGAACCAATAAGGGACTGATTGATTTCATAGGAAATAACGGCCTGCTCTTCCATAAGAATTTGTCTCCGTTCCTCTTTTTCCCTTTCCGATATTCGGGAAGGATAGGTAGCCGCTGTCGTACCTTCTTCTCTGGAATAGGTGAAGACACCTAAGTGATCAAACCGCGTCTCCCTGACGAAGGAGACGAGTCTGTTGAATTGTGTGCGTGTTTCTCCCGGAAACCCAACGATAATGGATGTTCTCAGAGCCACATCAGGGATTATTCCTCTTGCCTTTTTGATGGATTTCCTGATCAGGTCGCCGCCGCCGCGTCTCTTCATGGCCACAAGTATTTCATCGTCAATGTGCTGGATCGGGATGTCAATGTAATGACAGATACTGTTTTCATTGGCTATGGTCTTCAGTATCTCATCGGTAAGGCTGGCGGGGTGGGTATAGAGGAGTCGTATCCAGCGAATTCCCTGTATGGATGCCAGTTTTTTCAGTAAATCGCTCAGGGTTGGCTTTCCTTTCAGATCACGCCCATAGGCTGTCGTGTCCTGAGCGGTGATGATGAGTTCTTTAACCCCACCGCTCACAAGGGTTTCCGCTTCCGTCAGGATATCGTCAATCGCTCTGCTCCTGGCCTTTCCCCGGATCGTCGGGATTACGCAGTAGGAACAACGATTCGAACATCCGTCGGCGATCTTGAGATAGGCGCTGTGAAAAGGCGTCGTTGTGAGGCGGGGATAGCTTGCATTCATCAGGAAGGAAGGCTTGCCGATGATCGACCGAAGGCCTGTGGGCGCTAAAAGAAATAAACCGTCCAGGTGTTGGGCGATGTTCGGTACTTCTCCAACCCCCAGGAAAAGGTCTACTTCAGGCAATTCTTTTTCCAAAACTCTTCCGTAGCGCTGGGGGAGGCAGCCTGTTACAACCAGATGGGTACAGGGCCCTTTTTCTCCTTTTTTCCATTTCGCCATCCTCAGGATTTCATCGATGGATTCCTCCTTTGCAGGCAGGATGAAAGCGCAGGTATTGATCAGTATGATATGTGCCTTGTCTGCCTGAGGAATGATGCGGTAGCCGCTCTTTGAGAGAAGCGCGGCCATGACCTCGGAATCGACCAGATTTTTCGGGCAGCCGAGGCTTATGATGTGCACGTTTCTGTATTTCAATGGGGGATCTTTCTGGCAAGCACCTTTCTTGGTTTAACACCGTCGGAGGGGCCGACGATTCCTTCAGCTTCCATGCGTTCGATCATACGGGCAGCGCGGTTATAGCCGACTTTGAGGTATCTCTGTACCAGGGAGATCGATGCATGCCCCAGTTCAGTTACCAGCTCGACTGCCTCGTCGTATTTTTCATCAAAATCCTCGTCCGGTTTTTCGCCTTCCGTTGAATCAGGATGATATTCCGATATCGATTCGTCGTATGCGGGCATAGCCTGTTTTTTTACGAAGTCTACGATTTTCTCTATCTCTTTGTCGGACACATACGGCCCGTGTATACGGACCAGTTTCGATGTGCCGGGGGGCATAAAGAGCATGTCGCCAAAACCCAGGAGATTTTCAGCCCCGAGCTGATCGAGGATCGTCCGTGAGTCTACCTTCGATGAGACCTGAAAGGATATCCGTGTGGGGAAATTGGCTTTTATAACACCGGTAATGACATCGACCGATGGTCTCTGGGTAGCTAATATCAGGTGAATCCCCGCGGCTCTCGCCATCTGGGCGATACGGGCGAGGGATTCCTCCACGTTTCTCTGGGCGACCATCATCAGGTCTGCAAGCTCATCGATGATGATGACGATGTAAGGCAGTTTGACAGAAGCTTCACCCTCACCTTCCCGTTTTCCATTGATGCCATGCGTCTGGATTGTTTTTTCTTTCAGCTTTTTTTCGATAAGCCTGTTATATGCCTCGATGTTTTTAACCCCTAATTCGACGATTGTCTTGTAGCGCCTTTCCATTTCTTCGACGGCCCATTTGAGAACCTGAGAGGCTTTTTTCGGGTCAACCACAACCGGATGGAGGAGGTGTGGTATCCCTTCATATGCGGAAAGTTCGAGTCTTTTTGGATCAATCATGAGGAACTTAACGTCGTCCGGTGGAGCCTTGAACAAAATACTGCAGATCATGGCGTTAAGAGAGACACTTTTTCCTGATCCTGTTGTGCCGGCGATCAGGAGGTGGGGCATCCTGGTGAGATCGGTGATTACGGGGATTCCTACAATATCTTCTCCGAGGGCGATGGGGAGCTTGAATGGGGATTCAAGGAAAACATCGTTATCTAAAACGTCTTTCAGGTGTACGGGTTCCCGCTCATGATTGGGAATTTCAATGCCGATGACTGCTTTTCCCGGTATAGGGGCGATGATTCTGATGCTCGGCGCCCTGAGTGCCAAAGCGAGGTCGTCAGAGAGGTTGGTGATTTTAGTAATCTTTACACCGGCTGCGGGCTCCAGTTCATACATGGTAATAAGTGGACCGGGTTTGACTTCAACTACCTTTCCCTCGACGCCGAAATCGGCAAGCTTTTTTTCGAGGATCCGGGAATTCATAATGAGGCTTTCCCGCTTTATCCTCGTGTCCTTACGTTCAACCTGGTCTAAGAGCGAGAGCGGCGGCAGTTTAAAGACGCCGTTTTTTTGCAGGAAATCAAAGTGAGACTGTTCCGCCTTTTTCCGTCGCGTCTTTTCCATCGATAGCGTTGTGGCGTCAATCACGGGAACCGTTTTCTTTTTATCCTCTTCGATTCTATCCTTTTTCCCTTTCAGCATCTCTGTGCTTTTAGACGTGAATATTTTCATACCTGACCATGACGCGATAGTAATATCTTTGGATCTCCTGCCGAGAGACACGAGGGATAAATCGACCATAATAATAAGAGATATAATAAGGATGAGCACAAGGAGGATATAGGCGCCTGTCTGATTGAGGTACCCATTCAGAAACTCTGCCGAAACAGTTCCCAGGATACCTCCTGCACCGAGTTTGACGCCATAGACCTGGACTTCGGCTATACTTGCTGCAAGGAGGGTAGACGTGGAGAAAATAAGACCAATGAGACCAAAAACTCCCACGAGAGTGATTTTAAAAGATTCGTCGAGGAAGTACCTGAATGAAATTATTAAAAAAACCAGGGGAATGACGAATGCGCCTATGCCGAAGATCCTAATGAGGGAATCGGCAGTGTGTGATCCTACGGAACCTACGAGGTTATGCGTCTTCACATTGTCAGTTGCAAAATGTGTAAAGGATGGATCCTGAGGGTGGTAGGAAGCAAGGCACAGCAGGAGAAAGATGGCACATGCCAGGCAAATCACCCCCGAGATTTCTCTTAATTTTCTGTTGTCCAATTTCCTTACTTTCAGCTCATAATAATGAACGACTTTTCACAAGATCATGCTGCTTTAGCAGACCGTGTTTCTTCATAATTTCTGGTAATGATATTTCGTACCCTGTCAATGAGCTCTTGACGGTTTTCTACGGAATATCGGCTAACATCTATCGGCCTGTCTATGACCATGGTGATTTTCCCGGGTGTTATTTGTAAGGATCGTTTGGGCATGACTTCTCTGGAGCCTATAATGGATATCGGTACGATAGGGACGCCTGACTTTATAGCCAAGTAAAACATACCCTTTTTAAAAGGCTTGATATTTTCATCTTTGCTTCTCGTCCCCTCCGGAAAAGACATTATAGATTTCCCTGCTCTGAGCTTCCGGGCTGCCTCTTCAAGGCTCATCATCGCCTTTTCATGGCTTTGTCTGTCGATCTCTATGTATCCGGCGTTTCGCATCGCTGCTCCAAAAAGGGGTATATTGAAGAGTTCCTTTTTAACGATCCACCGAAACTGGCCGGGCAGATGAGCAAGAACGATGAGGATATCAAAATCACTATGATGATTGGCCATAAATATCTGCGGCTTTCCCATCAGGATATTTTCCACACCGATAATCTCTACCCTGGTATTGGCTAAGGCAAGAAGCACCTTGGCCCAGATTTTGGCTACCCTGTGGCTTATGTTTTCATCCGGACGAATAAAAGAGAAGGCGATAAGATAGCACGACATAAATGCAGTAACCGCTACACTTGTTATTACTATAAGTAAAGATCGAATCATGGATCAATCCTTAATATCATCGATAACTTTTACACTTATCAGTGTATTTTCTACTTGATAATATAGGTGAAGTCAATAAGGATTATTCCACCTGTTCACGATAGAAAGAGTGTTCCGAGAAAAGGATTGACAAAAGATAGGCATGGTAATAGCATGGCTGCCCCAAGAACAAGAAAATGCTGAGACTTTTTACTGTGAAATTTACGCAGTGGATGTGGGGATTGAGTAGATTATTCGTTTAATACTATTATACGAAAGTGTAATTAATGAATAAAATTGTTAATAAAAAAAGAGCTTTAGAAATTATTGGAAACTTTTCCAGGTCAAAAGTTTTAGTGGTCGGGGATATCATGGTCGATCATTTTATATGGGGCAAGGTATCGCGGATTTCGCCGGAGGCCCCCGTTCCCGTCGTGGAGGTCCAATCGGACAATTTTATGCTTGGGGGGTGTGCCAATGTATTGAATAATATCTTTGCCCTGGGAGGTAAAGTATATGTGACCGGTGTTATCGGTTCCGATACCATGGGAGAGCGGTTGTTAGGGGAGTTGCGCAAAAGGCACATAGATACAGATGGGATTCTTGTAGAAGCTAAACGCCCTACTACACTAAAGACCAGGATTGTGGCCCACTCTCAGCAAGTTGTAAGATTTGATCGGGAGAGTAGAGTGCCTATTGAATCGAACAGTATCGAGAAGATAAGAGAGTACATAAAAAACGTGATGGATGAGGTGGGCGCCATAGTTATTTCGGATTACAATAAAGGGGTAATTACGATGCCCCTTCTGAATGATATTCGTAAAGTTATATCCGGGAAAGGTATCCCCGTTTGCGTTGATCCCAAACAGAATGACTTTTCTCTGTATCAGGATTTTGACATCATTACGCCTAATCATCATGAGGCTGGACGTGCTGCCGGTATGGAGATTATGGATGGGCGTGATATTGTGAGAATAGGGAGGAGACTTCTTGATCAATTTAATTTCAAAGCGCTTCTTATTACACGCGGCGAAGAAGGCATGAATCTTTTTGAAAAGGATGGCAAAATTACCCATACTGCTTTTCCCGCCCAGGCCAGAGAAGTCTTTGATGTGACCGGCGCCGGGGATACGGTTATTGGTGTTCTTGCGCTCTGCATAGCCTCCGGGGCAAGCTTTAAAGAAGCAGCCGCTCTGGCAAATTATGCTGCCGGTATTGTTGTGGGAAAGGTGGGAACGGCCACAACTTCACAGGACGAACTCAGAGAGGTGCTATGAGCAAACCGCGGCCTGCAGAGGCAGTCAAACTGCTCATGGGCACTATTTATACGGATGGTGATTTACTGAAAAGTATTCTTGAGGTATTATCTGAACAATATGGGGAGATTGAATTTATCAGTGCCCGGATGCCTTTTCATTATACTGACTATTATACGGGAGAAATGGGATCACCACTGATAAGACGGTTTATTATTTTCAATACTTTGATCCGGCCGGAATCATTGCCGGAAGTTAAACTGTTAACAAATGATGTGGAAGATAGATTTTCGGCAGGCGGAAAGAGAGGGGTTAATATTGATCCCGGATATATATCGCAGGCTCATTTGATCCTCGCAACGGGCAAAGGCTACACGCACCGCCCATACCTGCGGGATGGTATCTATGCCGATCTCACCCTGATTTACAAAGACAAGTCATTTCATTCCCTCCCATGGACTTACCCGGATTATGCAGAAAAGTCTGTTATAGAAATGTTTAATAGGATACGATCAAAATATATCATGCAGTTGAAACACTAAAGAGAAGACAGGAAACAGAATACAGGAGTCAGAAGGGAGTGTAATAACTTCTGGCTTTTTCATTATCATTGATAGGAGTTTGTAATGATTCAAAGTATGACCGGCTACGGCAGGACCGAAGCTATTCTAAATGATAGAAAATACACAGTGGAAATAAAATCCCTGAACCATCGTTATCTGGAGATTTCTCTTCGGGTTCCTACTTTACTCTCACCTCTCGAACTGGAGATTAAGAAAAAGATCAGTGGAAGATTTACCCGTGGAAGGATAGAGGCAAGCATCAGGATGGATTCTGAGAGCGGTTCTCTAAGTGAGGGCAGGTATGAGTTGAATCTCCCACTTATTCAGAATTATTATGAATTGCTTGTGCGATTGAGACAGGAGCTTAACCTTAAAGAGAAGATTACTCTCACTATGATGACCGGGTTCAGAGATACATTTGTTCTGAAAGACCCCGGTCTTGATCTTTCCGTTGTCTGGGAGGACTTGGAAACGGTACTTGACAAAGCGATGGCTGCTTTAATCGAAATGAGAAAAAAGGAGGGAGAAAACATATACCATGATTTAATGCAGAGATTAAATCTGATCATGAAGTCTCTTGATTCCATCGCATTGCGGGCGCCTCAGGTTACCGTAGAGTATCAAAAACGACTTAGTGAGCGGGTAAAAGAGCTTACGGGAGGGATGGTACTCGATGATCTGCGATTATGCCAGGAGGTAGCCATCATGGCTGAAAAAAGTGATATAACGGAGGAGATTGTCCGTTTTAA
>JAPLJS010000020.1 GCA_026388545.1 Deltaproteobacteria bacterium | reverse complement strand
TGAGTTTTCCTGCAAGGAGATGCACCGGGGCGAGTTTGAGAATTTCGCCGGAATTATCGATGATAGAATACAGGTTGAATGCCTTTTTGCGCCTCCCGATCCACATCCGGATAATGCCTTCTGCCGGTGGCGGTTTACCTTAAAGTAAAACTATGAAGACGTGCCATAAATGCAAAAAAGAGATTAAGGTTGATAAAATAGTCGGCAGGAAAGACGTTTGCCCTTTTTGTCAATCCGATCTCCGATGCTGTCTTAACTGCCGTTTCTATGATTTTCGATCATACAATCATTGCCGGGAATCCCAGGCAGACAGGGTACTTGACAAGGATCGCAGTAATTTCTGTGATTATTTCAGCTTTAAGGATAGCTCTTCCCAGGGAAAAACGAAAGAAGGTACCGATTCAGCACGGAAAACGCTTGATGATCTTTTTAAGAAATAGTGAATAAAAGGGAGGCCGAATTCACGAAAAATAGTGAAAGATGGCGGCAAAATATGATAGAGGGTAATAAGGAAAACCTTTAAAGGTGTCAAACCCATATTGTTCGGTTGAATGACGTCATTTAATATTTTTCTCGTCAGTCGAAATGACATTTTTACCGTAAATATTATCCATTAACTTATGCCCACTTTGACCATCAAGGAATTGCTGTCCCGATTCGAAAACAACCGGCGTTTCATGGAAAACGTCCGGGCGTTGAAAATACTCCCCGCTTTTGAGGGCCGGTTTGCACCCTTCCCCGATTGGGTTAACCCCCGGCTTCAATCCATCCTTAAAAAAAGGGGGGTCGATCAGCTTTACAGCCACCAGGCTGAGGCGGTCAACCTCGTAAAGAAAGGCCTTGATGTGGTGCTGGTCACCCCGACCGCAAGCGGGAAGACCCTATGCTATAATCTTCCGGTTCTGAACAGAATCCTTGAAGAACCGGAGACGCGCGCCCTCTATATATTTCCCACAAAGGCCCTCGCCCAGGATCAGATGCACGAGGTGCACGGTCTCATTACCGATTTAAAGGCCGACATCAAGACCTATACATACGACGGAGACACGCCAGACGACGCCCGCCAGGCTATCCGCAAGCAGGGCCACGTGGTGGTTACGAACCCCGATATGCTTCACGCGGGGATACTCCCGCACCACACCAAGTGGCAGAAGCTGTTTGCCAATCTCAAATTTGTCGTAATCGATGAGCTGCACGTTTATCGAGGCATTTTTGGCTCACATCTCACGAACGTGATGCGGCGGCTTGTAAGAATCTGCCGCTTTTACGGCCAGGAACCTATTTTTATCTGCTGTTCCGCAACGGTTGCCAACCCGAAGGAACATGCCGAACGCCTGCTCGAACGGCCGGTAGAACTGATCGACCAGAGCGGCGCCCCGACGGCGTCAAAAACGTTTATTCTGTACAACCCGCCCATCGTCAATCGTGAACTGGGAATTCGTCAGTCCGCGATGACGCCGGCAAGAATTCTGGCAACCGAACTTATCACAAACGGTATCCAGACCATCGTCTTTACCACCAGCCGCCTGAATGTCGAGATACTTACAAAATATCTCAAGGATCATTTTGCCAGGGGAAAACCCGTTGACACACATTTTGTCACAGGCTACCGTGGCGGTTACCTGCCGAATCTGCGCCGGCAGATCGAAGAGGGCCTTCGCAACCGCGAGGTAATGGGTGTTGTGAGTACAAACGCCCTGGAACTGGGAATCGATATCGGAGACTTGGAATCCTGTATCATGGTCGGTTATCCGGGCTCCATCGCCAGCACCTGGCAGCAGGCCGGGAGGGCCGGGAGGCGGATGGGGCATAGTCTTGCCATACTCATTGCCCGTAGCAGCCCCATGGACCAGTTCATCGTCGAAAACCCTGATTACTTCTTTTCCCGGTCACCGGAACACTGCCGCATCAATCCCGATAACCTCCTCATACTACTTCACCACCTGAAGAGTGCTGCCTTTGAACTTCCCTTCGAAAAGGGAGAACATTTCGGAAGCGAAAATCTGGAGGAACTCCTCAACTATCTGGAAGAAAAAGGCGTGCTCCACAGAGTTGATGACCGGTGGCACTGGACGGCGGAGAGCTACCCTGCCGATGAGGTCAGCCTCCGAAGCATCAACCCTGAAAACGTCGTCGTGGTTGATACGACGGAAGCAGGCTCGCATAAAGTTATTGCCGAAGTTGACTGGGACAGCGCCTTTTCCACGGTTCACGATGATGCCATCTATATGGTTGAATCCCAGCAGTACCATGTAGATAAGCTGGACCTCGAACGAAATACGGCTTATGTCCATAAAGTCGATGTCGATTATTACACCGATGCCATGACCTATACAAACGTGCGCGTTATCGACAGTTTCACGAAAAAGCACCGGCAAAAATTAATCGTTGAACACGGTGAGGTACAGGTGGTACGAAAGGTTGTCGGGTATAAAAAGATAAAATTTTATACCTCGGAGAACCTGGGTTACGGCGATGTGACGCTCCCGGAGAAAGACATGCATACGACGAGCTACTGGTTTACTATTCCCAGAGATATGCTGAACCTGATGCCGTACACGCAGTCGGAAATCATTGACGGCCTGTCCGGTCTCGCGTATGGACTTCATTACCTCGCTTCCATGTTGCTGATGTCCGATGCGCACGATATTGACAGATGTATTGGTGATAAGAGCGGTGAATGGTTTGTCCGTCACGGAGCAGGATCGCGGTCCATTACGACTTCTTCGAAAAATGCAACGGATGCAACCACTGTCATGGTTGATGCTTTTGACCCGACTGTGTTTATTTTTGACGCCTATCCAGGGGGGATCGGCTTTTCCGAGCTTCTCTACGAAGAGCATGAGCGCCTTTTAGCCTCAGCCTTGGCTCTGATTCGGAGCTGTCCTTGCATCCACGGCTGTCCAAGCTGTGTAGGGCCTACACTTGAGGTAGGACCCGCGGCTAAAGAAACAGTTCTGGCTATTCTTGATTTGATTATTGATAAAACATGAGCACACTCAAACGCTTGCAACGCCTGACCGGCGACGACGCTCCAGGGAAAAAAGAATCGACACGTGCTGATGAGATCAGCGAACTGCGCAGGCGCATAGAGGCCATTACCTCGCGGAGGCCGGCTCCAACCGTTTCACCATCCACTGTGTTATGTGATAGTGCCTTTACGTTGAAGGATTTAATACAGGGGGATGAGTTCGAAAATACCCACGGCAATTTTTTTGTCGCCGACCGCTCTCTCACCGGTTCCTCATACCACGGATGCCGCTGCATCGGTGAAATTTCTACTCTTGATATGAATGCCGTAGCGCTCCTTGCCAATAACCCTGATCTGGCCTCATTTAATTATACCGATGCTTTATTCCTCGATACGGAAACCACCGGATTATCCGGCGGTACCGGCACGCTTGCTTTTCTTATCGGCCTTGGCTGGTTTGAAAATGAAACATTTGTTACAAGGCAAATATTCGCCCGTGACTTTTCGGAGGAGCGCGCCTCTTTGAGCTTTTTGCTGGAATTGGCCGGAAAAAAGAACTTCATCGTAACCTTTAACGGCAAGGCATTTGATGTCGGCCTGCTATCCACACGCTTTATCCTGAACCGCCTTCCTGACAAACTATCCAGCATGCCCCATCTTGACTTACTCCACCCGTCACGTCGCCTTCTTGGACATCGTCTGGATAACAATCGTCTGATCACCATCGAAAATGAGATACTCGGTTTCCGCCGCAGCGGGGATATTCCAGGCAGTGAAATTCCCCAGCGTTACTTCGACTGGCTGAGAAACCGTGATGCCCGGTTTATGCTGGATGTCTTTGAACACAACCGTCTTGATGTAATCTCCATGGCGACCCTCTCGGTTCACCTTGCAGAAATGTTAAAATTTGATCGCGACATCACAAGTGCCGAACATTTAGATATTTTAGCGGTTTCAAGGCTCCTTCTTGATCGCCGAGACAAAGCAGGTGCCAGGATTCTCCTGGAATCGTTAATAAACTCGGAAAATCCGTCTATCGCCTTTGAGGCAAGAAGGATACTTTCCCTGATTCACAAACGATCCGGTAGCTGGCATGATGCTGTTTGCATATGGGAAATGATGCTCCTGGATGATCCCGGCAACTATTTTGCCGCAGCAGAGCTGGCCAAATGGTACGAACACAGGAAACACGATTATAAAAAAGCTATTGATATAGTCAGCAAAACCCTCATACTATCAGGATTAAAAACAAGTGAAGAAAGAAACTCACTTGTTCATCGTCTTAATCGCCTTAAAAGTCGCGCAGGTTATACTGAAACTGAATAGATCAATAAACCACGGAAATTACGTAAACTTTTTATTCTATTGGTTATTGACAAATTGATAATAAAGGAATATAATAGAGCGTTATTTTTATAATACCCATTTTGTCATCTTAGTAAGCTTAAACGTGCAATCAAGGCGTTAGGGAGAGGGGTCTATTAAATTGATCAACACTTACAGATGTAAAAAAAAGGGCCATTTGATATCAGATGTTTGCCAGGATACAACATGTGAATGGCGGCTTAAAAATGATGCTTTTTTAAATTGTACATGGGTTGCCTGTAATTATGGGCCGTTTACTCTTGAAGAAGTAGGTGAAATGATGGGGGTAACCCGTGAGAGAATAAGACAAATAGAAGCGAAAGCGCTTAAGAAACTACAGCATAAAAAGAGAAGAGAACAATTAAAAGACTTTGCTTCTCCCGACAATGAAATGGATTTTTCGTAATTGCACAGTTTACTTGCATCCATTAATCATGTCATGGAGTTCTTTACCAACCTTAAAAAAAGGTACCTTTCTCTCCGGAAGGCGTATGACATCAGATGTTTTCGGATTTCTTCCCAGTATCGATCGTCTGCGTCTGACCGTAATATTTCCGAAGCCCCTGATTTCTATCCGTTCATTTCTTTTTAGGGCTCGAATCATTGCGTCGAATACCAAGTGAACTGCGTATGATATATCTTTGGGGGGATATTCCTCTATTTTTTTTTGAACCCGTTTAATTAACTCTTTTTTCGTCATGATTGTAATCTTTACTAATAACTCACAATCGGTGAGAGATACAAAATACCGTTGAGATGCTCTACCTTACCCTTTATTTGTCCCTCAAGTGCGATAAACATCTCCCGAAAAAAATAATCCCAGAATTTTAATCCTTTCTTCTTTGGATATACGATATCGGGTTTCCCCTTGATCCCTGCCATTTCACCTGCAAGTGTTACAGCATACCCCATGTCGCCTAAATAATCGACAAGACCCAATTTATGCGCCTGCCTGCCCGTAAAAACCCTTCCATCAGCGATCTTTCTCACATTTTCTTTGGGAATGTTCCTATCCTTGGAAACCATCTCAATAAATTGATCGGAGATATCATCAACCAAGTCTTGGAGTAACGCCTTTTCATCGGGCGTCATTTCCCTTACCGGCGATCCTATGTCTTTAAATTTCCCACTTTTAACAACCGACGCCTTAAGACCCACCTTTTTTAATAGCTCCTCAACGTTAGCAAAGTGCATAACTGCAGAAATACTACCGGTAAGAGTACCAGGGTTGGCTACAATCTTATCTGTGGCACACGCCACCATATAACCCCCTGATGCTGCGACAGAGCCCATAGAGGCTACAACCTTTTTCTTCTTTTTTAGGTCATTTACGGCTTGGTATATCTCCTGTGAGGAAGCAACGCCGCCACCCGGGGAATCAATTCTCAGAATAACTGCTTTAATACTGTCGTCTTTACCAAATTGATTCATCTGTTCTACAACATCGTGTGTATCGCCAATGAACCCTTCTATTTTTACAACACCCACTTTATTGTTAAGCGAAAATGATTGTTTATCTTCAGTTACGGACCCTAAAGCATATACCAGCAGAAAAAATGCCGCACCAACAAGAAACAAAAGAAATATCCCTAATAAGACCGGGTGTTTTCTCATGGTTTGATGTTATCCTTTCTCAGTGTCCGCAATTTTCACATCTGCCATGACCTTCCCAAGATTTGAACCAATATTCTCCTTGTTGTTAATGTACTGAGTCACCGAATATCCCTCAGATGCTGATTCGTAGTCCTTTATGCTCAACCTGATTCTTCTATTCAGCAAGTCAACGCTTTTAACTATTGCCGATACAGTATCGCCAACTGCATATATTTCTGATGCAGATTTTACCCTTTTTTGACTTAATTCTGAAATATGAACCAAGCCTTCTACACCTTCCTCGAGTTCTACAAAAATACCGAAGTCTGTGACGTTAGTTACCTTTCCTTTAATGATTGATCCTGTTGCATACTTAAAATTATTTTCATCCCAGGGGTTCTTATCCACCTGCTTGATTCCGAGAGAAAATTTTTCGTTTTCTACATCAATATTCAAAACCATAGCCTCAATTTCCTGGCCCTTTTTAAACAATTCCGAAGGATGTTTAATATTTTGCTTCCAGGAAATATCAGATACGTGAACAAGACCATCTATACCTTCTTCAATACCGACGAAAAAACCAAAGTTCGTAATATTCCTGATTACGCCCTTAACAAGGCTCCCCTCGGGATATTTTTGTTTCAGTGCTTCCCACGGATTCTCCGCTGTTTGTTTCAATCCAAGGGAAACGCGCTTTGCCTCAGGATTTACATCTAAAACCATGACTTTAACATTTTCACCCATGGATAAAACCTTAGATGGATGCTTAATCTCTCTTGTCCAGAACATCTCCGTGATATGGACAAGGCCTTCCACTCCCGGTTCCAGTTCTACAAAGACTCCGTAATCCGTAAGGTTTACTACTTTGCCTTCAACGATAGATCCAACTGGATATTTTTCGCTAATATTCTCCCACGGATTATCCGTCAGTTGTTTCAAACCAAGGGAAACCCTTTCTTTCTCTCTGTCAAAAGAAAGGACTTTCACCGTTATCTTGTCACCTTTGGAAAAATTATCAGATGGTCGTGCAATCCTTCCCCATGATATGTCTGTCACATGAAGTAGGCCATCAATGCCCCCCAAATCAATGAAAAGTCCATAATCGGTTATATTCTTAATGACCCCTTCCATAATCTTTCCTTCATCAATGCCCTCAAGGGTCTCTCTCTTAGCCTCTATCCTTTCATGTTCTAATATCGATCTCCTCGATAATACGACATTGTTTCTCTTCCTGTCATATTTAAGAACATTGAACATCAATGTTTGTCCTACATATTTATCAAGATCTCTTACCGGACGAACATCAACCTGCGAACCGGGCAGGAAAGCCAAAATTCCAATATCGACGGACAGCCCACCCTTAACTCTTTCTATAACTATACCTTTGACGGGGGTATTATGCTCGCAGGCATTTTTTACATCATCCCATATTTTAATTTTTAAAGCCTTATCCCTCGACAAGACCAGATTACCATCCGAGTCTCTTCTGTCAACCAGGACTTCTACTTGATCACCGACAGCAAGGGGGATATTCCCTTCATCATCTTTCAATTCTCTGGCTGGAATGTAACCTTCCGTCTTCCAGCCCACATCAACCATAACGACATCACTGTTTATTTGGACAACCTTTCCGATAACTATTTCACCAAGCTGCACGCTCTGCAGACTCTGTTCATACAATTCTCTGAAACCGATATCCTCTTCTTTACCACCGGCTGAAACTTTTTCATTTACTTGCTTACCTTCATGATTTTCATCAGCTATTAAGTTATTACCGTTAACCATTAAACCATTACCCCCTGAATTTTATAAAAATACTTTTTCAAGCACATGGTGACGTAACATACTGGTTATGAAATATCAAGCAAATTCAAATGAAACTACATTAACGCTCGATAGAGCTTTTTTTATTTCTGATCGTTATACAAATCAAAGTTGATGAATAGTAAAATACACTTCACTTATAGATATTACAACTGCTTACTCAGTTGAATTTTTCCCCCAAGCGGCTTTTAATTACTGACATCATCGTATCGACGACTTCAAAAATGCTCATATTTGAAGAGTCTACGATAATTGCATCTTGAGAAGCCTTTAAAGGAGCTATTTCTCTTTCTCGATCTTGCCTGTCCCTCACTATTAAATCTCTTTCAATTTCCCGATAGTCAGCTCTGTTTCCTCGCGTTAGCAATTCATTGTAACGCCTTCTAACTCTTTCTCCCTCGCCTGCATCAAGATAAAATTTACAATCAGCATCTGGAAATACTACTGTCCCCATGTCTCTACCCTCGGCGACTATACCTCCTTTTTCGCCTGCCTCCCGCTGAATCGATAAAAGTGTGCTTCTTACGATGGAAATTGCAGATACTTTTGACGCAAGAAGGCCCACTTCCTCACTCCTTATCTTTTTAGTCACATTTTCACTATCGATAAATACATTCAAATTTCCATCCACATTTCGAAGATAAATCTTTATTCGATGACACAAATCTGAAAGCTCTTTTGGATTATCCGGCGAAATCCCATCATTGATAATTTTATAGGCAACTGCTCTATACAGCGCACCTGTATCGAGATAAATATAGGACATTTTATTTGCGAGAACCTTGCTGATCGTACTTTTACCTGCACCGGCAGGTCCGTCGATTGTAATAACCAGTCCTTTTTTCATCATTGAATTCCCATTTCATTCATTCTTTTATCCTCCATACGTACAAGTGGCTCTTACATGGCTCAATTTCAGACTGAATTGCTATAACATAATGATCATACCTTAACAATATTAAAGGTAAACGTACATTAAACGTTGCATATTTTATATATTACAATGGATTGAAATAAATGATATGAATAATAAGGTGATCGTAACATTTGAAAGCATCATTATTAAATCATAAAAATGAAAATTACCCCGGGGGAAAATACCTATTAGGTAAAACCGGCTTAAAAATATTGAGGTTTACATTTGAATAAATTCGATACTTTTAGAAGAATAAATACTTTAATATTATTAGTTTTTGTTATTCTTAGTTCATTATTTCAAAATACAGGATTGGCACACGCATCTTTTACCCTTGAAGATGAAAAAAAACTCGGAAAAGAATTTTACGAAAAACTGGAAAAAAGTAACGTTCTGATCCATGATCAAAAGATAAACATGTATATCAATGAACTCGGGAATAAGGTGCTTTCGCATAGTCAGAAGGCACCTTTCGATTATCGATTCTCTGTTATTAAAAGCTCCGCAATAAATGCCTTTGCGACTCCTGGAGGTTATGTCTACGTCAACAGAGGCTTAATCAACATGGTCGAAACTGAAAGTGAGCTTTCCGCCGTACTGGCGCACGAAATAGCTCATGTAAATGCCAGGCATATTGCCAGTATCATTGAAAAATCTCAGAAGGTAGGAATTGCTACACTCGCTGCCATTCTCGCCGGTGCATTTCTTGGCGGCGGAGGAGACCTTTCTGCCGCTGTAATGAGCTTTTCATTAGCAGCAGCCACGAGCTTAAATCTTAAATACAGCCGTGAACATGAAGAAGAGGCGGACAGGCTTGGTATGTATTATGTTGCCAGTGCGGGATATGACAGTAAAGCCATGTTAGATATGTTAAAAATAATGAGGAGATATGAGTTTTACTCAAATAGTATTCCGTCCTACTTTCTCACCCATCCGGGGACAGATGAAAGAATCACCTACATCGACGCTCTTCTGCAAACTACATATACTCATAAAGGTGCAAAAAGTATTATTGGAAATTTTAAAAGGATACAAGCCCTCCTGATGTTTGGGGAAAAAAATCTCGACGTGAGTCTTAAATATTTCAAAAATGAATTACAGAAGAACCAAAACGACGTTGATGCACTTTATGGAATTGCCGTGATACAGGACAGACTCGGGCAAACTGTCGAATCTCTCGCTAACTTTCTCAAAGCCTTAAGCCTGTCTCCTAATGACGGAGACATCACACGAGATCTTGGAATTGCCTATTTCAAACTCGGGAGGACATCCGAAGCAGTTGTCTTACTTCGTAGGGCCTTAACTCTTAATGAAGACGATTTAGATACAGTGCTCTATCTTGGAAGGTCGTACGAGTTACAGGGCGATTATGTATCAGCATTGAACCTTTACAAAATACTCGAAAAAAAGAAAATTGATGATGCAGATATTTTTTATAGTATTGCTATGGCTTATGGGAAGACAAACAACCCTGGCGATTCACATTACAATTTCGGAATCTATTTCAAAAAGAAAAAAAAGATGGATAGCGCCCTTTTTCACTTCAAGGAAGCATTGAGATATTATCCCAAATACTCTGATAAATCTCAGGAAATTGAAAATGAGATCAAATCTATTAAACGTTAAGAAATAACTTGTCCCTTCTCTATCAAACTATCAACTCAAGTCCGAATTCTTACAATTAAACAATATCAATCTGGTGTGGTGTCAATTCTCTCCTTGCGTAATCCAGATAAATTCGCTCCTTGATAAAAAGCTCGAACAGATCCGCATCGATATGTTTGTCCTTCACCATATATCCCATTATCTTTATTGCTTCCGACAGGGTTTTTTCTTTCTTGTACGGCCTGTCTTTCGCTGTTAATGCATCGAATATATCCGCCAATGCTATAATACGGGCCTGGAGGGGAATCTGGTCGCCTTTTAATCCCAATGGATAACCGGCGCCATCGATTTTCTCATGGTGAGCTGATGCATAATAGGAAACATTTTTTAATTTTTTTGGAAAAGGAAGATGAGAAAGCATTTTGTGGGTAACAGTTACGTGATTTTTGATGATTTCTTTCTCTTCGTTTGTAAGTGTTCCCATAGGAATACTAAGATAATAAATTTCATCATCGCTCAGCAGATTTTGAAAATCTCCATCAAAGCTCAATTGTCTTGCAGCTATGCTCTTCAGCCGTTCAAGCATCTTTTCGTCCATGAATTTGCTTCCCGTGTTAACATCTACGAGGAATTCATAATCTGCTTCAAAATCTTTAGCGCATTTATCATAATCGTTAATTGCTATTTCTGGACCTTTTTCCCCTTTTTGTATATTTCCTTTCTTCAGTTCTGCAATAACATAGTCCCTTTTGAGAACCTCAAAACGTACCTTTAAGTTTCCAATCCTGTCATAAATTGTTTCAAGTTTTCTTGCCTTATCAATAATGAATTCCGGGGTAGTTATCTTACCCACATCATGAAGCCATGCCGAGATGTGAAGCTCCTTCAATTTGTCTTCGTTAAAGTAAATGCCGGCATATGGTCCTTCTTTGGCTTCGTTTATCTTTCCCGCAATGGTCATTGTCAATTCAGAAACCCGACGAACATGACCTCCCGTATAAGGAGATTTCTCATCAATCGCCATAGCGATAGATTTGATAAAGGACTCTAACAGTTCTTCCAGATCATGGATAAGTCGATTATTGGAGATGGCAACTGCTGCCTGGGATGCCAGAGATTCCGTCATTTTCTGATTTTCAAGTGAAAATGAAATAACCTCCTTCGTTATCGGCATTTGAGCATTCAATAACTGGAGAACGCCGATAATATCATTTTCATGATTCCGCATGGGCACAACAAGCATGGATCTGGAGCGATACCCCGTATCAGCATCGAATTTTCTTGTGCCTTCAAAATTAAACCCCTCCGCATGATAAACATCAGAAATATTAACGACTTTATGTGTAAATGCAGCGTATGCAGAGACATTCGCATGATTGGGACTTCCATCCGGATTCTTTAACTTTACCGGTGGCCATGTAATCTTTCCACCCGTTCCTCCCATACGGACATTTAATGAAGTGTTCTGTACTATTGCAAAATGGAGTTCATTTTCGTCATCAGACATAATATACAGAGTGCCGCCATCGGCGTTGGTAAATTCCCTCGCTTCATCGACGATCATTTCTAATAGCCTGTCGAGGTTCCTTTCAGCTGACAGAGCTGTTCCTATCTGATTCAACCTTCTGATTTGATCGAGCTGTTTCTCTGTAAAGCCCTTTACTTCTGATACCAGCTTGCTCAGCAGTTCATTAATTTGATCGCCGTCGGTATAATAAATGGGGCTTGTTTCTTTATCTTTATCCATATTATGATATTAGGATCACCGTATCATTGCTTATTTCGATTTATCGAACAAAGGCAACCGATACGTCTTTCTTAAGTTTATCCCTAAAAGAGTGCATTTCCTCCAGTGTATATGCCTCATAATTGTGAAAATTTTTATCAAGTGTTTTTGTAGGAACAAACTGCTGCAATATGTAAAGGCTTGCACCTTTAATTAAATTCCCAATTTCTAAAATATCATTTTCATCAAGTAATTGTTTCAGGATAGTTGTGCGGAATTCATACGGTATTCCTGATTTCATAATTATTTCTATACTCTGTTTGATTTCATCCTCATTAATTTGTGACCTCGTCACGATCCTGTATTTACTCAAGGGTCCTTTTAGATCCATGGCAATGTAGTCCACCAGTTTTTTGCTAATGAGTTTTTCTATTACCTTAGGATAAGAACCGTTTGTATCTATTTTAATTAAATACCCGATTTTTCTAACATACTTTACAAACTCAATCAAGTCGGGTTGTATTGTCGGTTCGCCTCCCGTGATCGTCACCGCATCAAGCTTCCCCTTACGCTTTGCTAAAAATGAAAATATCTCATCTTCCGGCAGGCATTCTCGGTAGAGATTGGGATCTACCAATTCTGCATTATAGCAATAGGGGCAATTAAAATTACAGCCCTGTGTAAATATAATTGCACAGATTTTACCCGGATATTCAATTAATGATACTTTCTGCAAGCCCCCAATTTTCATCTTTTAAAAACTGAAAACCCTCCTCTCCCTAAATTCTTCCTGCTTCCCCAAATTCCACTGTTTTATAGGTCGCAGATAACCAACTACACGAGAATATACTTCACAAGATTCCTGACATATTGGACATGTTTTCATCTCGCCGTTTAAATATCCATGAGAGGGACAGACGCTAAAAGTGGGCGTGAATGTAAGGTAGGGCAAATGATAATTGGTGCATATTTTTTTTACAAGCGCTTTTACAGAAGTCGGATCTTGTATTCTTTCACCTGCATATGTATGGAAAACCGTCCCCCCCGTGTATTTTGCCTGAATCTCATCCTGAATATCGAGCGCTTCAAATATATCGTCCGTAAAGTTCACAGGAAGTTGTGTCGAGTTTGTATAAAATGGTTCCCCTTTAATGTTTCCACTCTGATTGGCGCTGATTATATCAGGATATTTCGTCCGATCAATTTTTGCAAGACGGTACGATGTACCTTCAGCAGGCGTCGATTCAAGATTATAGTTATTCCCCGTTTCTTTTTGAAATTCCAAAAGGCTTTTTCTCATAAAATCCAATACGCGCAGGGTGAACATCTGTCCTTCCTGGGTAGCAATATTTTTACCAAGAAAATTATGGCAGGCTTCATTCATGCCAACGAGCCCGATAGTTGAAAAGTGATTCTTCCAGTATTCGTTAAAACGCTTCTTTACATCTCTTAAATAATATTTCGTATAAGGATAGAGGTTTCCTTCTGTAAATTTTTCAAGGACTTTTCTCTTTGTTTCCAAACTATCCTTCGCAATGCTCATTAATCTTTTCAGCCGTTCTATAAATTCATCTTCTGTCTTAGAAAGGTAACCTATTCTCGGCATATTCATTGTAATCACGCCGATAGAGCCCGTTAAAGGATTGGAACCAAAAAGCCCCCCGCCTCTTTTCTCCAATTCTCTATTATCAATGCGAAGTCTACAGCACATGCTCCTCGCATCTTCCGGATTCATATCTGAATTTATAAAATTAGAAAAATAGGGCACCCCATACTTAGCCGTCATTTCCCATAGGCCATCAAGATTACGGTCTTCCCAGTTGAATTCCTTTGTCACGTTGTATGTTGGAATTGGAAAAGTGAATACCCTGCCCTTGGCGTCACCATCAGCCATCACCTGAAGAAACGCTTTGTTGAAGAGATTCATCTCATTCTGAAAATCGCTGAATGTCTCCTGCTGTGGTTTACCACCGATAATGACATTTTGATTAGCATAGTATTTTGGCACCTTTACATCTAAGGTGACGTTGGTAAATGGTGTCTGAAAACCTACCCTTGTCGGAACGTTAATATTAAAAATAAATTCCTGTAAAGCCTGTTTAATTTCATTATAAGTCAAACCGTCGTATCTTATGAAAGGTGCAAGAAGGGTATCAAAATTTGAGAAGGCCTGGGCTCCGGCTGCTTCTCCCTGAAGGGTATAAAAGAAATTGACAACCTGTCCCAGAGCACTGCGAAGGTGCTTAGCCGGTTTGCTTTCAACTTTCCCGGACACACCTCTGAAGCCCTGCATAAGAAGATCATACAAATCCCAACCAACACAATAAACGGAAAGAAGGCTTAAATCATGGATATGGAAATCACCATCCGTGTGGGCCTTCCTAATTTCCGGTGAATAAATCTCGTTTAACCAGTACACCTTGCTGACTTCGGAAGATATATAGTTATTCAAACCCTGCAAGGAATAATCCATATTGCTGTTCTCATTAATTTTCCAGTCTTTCTTCTTCAGATACTGATCAACTAAATCAACCTCCATTTTATTGGTAATTTCCCTTAATCTGGCATGCTGATCTCTATATATGATATAAGCCTTAGCGGTTCGGCGGTAAGGAGAAGATAAAAGCACCTCTTCAACGATGTCCTGAATTTCTTCCACCGTTATTACTTTATCGTCGAAGAGTTTTTCTGCTAAATTAAGAACTTTTATCGTGAGTTTCCTTGCTATAGTTCCATCACCATCAAACTCACCCGTTGCAGCTCCGGCCTTCGCAATGGCATTGGTTATCTTTTCCGCATTGAATTTTACTAATCGGTCATCCCTTTTTTTTATCTTTCCATGCATGAGAACACCCCTCCTTGTTTGCATAGTGAAAGTTATATCTCAGCGCAATTATTTTACCCAATATGTTGGGGTAGCAAGATACAATACTACTATATATTGATATAATCAAGTCAAAAAGTGAGGTTTTTTTATATTTGCAATTCCTTGCAATACTATGACGATACGTATATGAATTTTAAAATGGCACAATGCTATCAACATATAAACCTTACCGTAGACGAGGCATGAGACTCATGACGACTATTGAAAATTTACAAACGTTTGTTTTTAAGGGTTTCCTTTCGAATGAGGAAGCATTCCATCTTTATAAACTGTCAGGAGAAGCGAGCAAATTAGGCCCCTGCCTGGAGATTGGAAGCTATTGTGGAAAATCTGCTGCATATATCGGAATGGGCTGTAAAAAAAATGGGGGTGTCCTTTTCTCTATTGACCATCACAGAGGATCTGAAGAACAGCAATCCGGTCAGGAATATTTTGATCCGGATCTCATTGACCATGAGACCGGTTTGATCGACACATTCAGAATATTCAGAAGAGTAATCCGTGATCTCTCGCTGGAAGATACAGTTATTCCTATCGTTGCCAAGTCAGAAACTGTTTCCCGATGCTGGTCAACCCCCCTTGGCATGATCTTTATTGATGGCGGTCACACATTTGAGGCAGCATTTATCGACTATAATAGCTGGGCGTCTCATCTGCTTCCCGGTGGATATCTTGTAATTCATGATATTTCCCACGATCCAACAAAAGGCGGTCAAGCCCCATATTGTATTTACAATCTTGCCCTGTCTTCCGGCCTTTTTGAGGAATTACCAATGGTCAATACGCTTGGCGTACTGAAACGTACCACGTGCGGAACAATAACGCAAAAGGCCCTGTCGAAATGGTACGAATTCAAATAGGGTTGCACTATACCCACAACGCGAATTTAGTCCCCTTTCTTGGGAAAGAGTATTGATCTTAACCACCCGACGATTGTATTTCCTTTAAGGATGTTTCGATCAATCTCATCAAACTGTGCAACCAGGCATTCCGGATTTGCAAACCAATCTGCACGTGTTGTAATGGAATGTGAAGGATCAAGCTTTTTGACAACGATTGCGGGATTTCCGGCAGCAATGACATCAGGCGGAATATTTTTCACCACGACGGCGCCTGCTCCAATGATGCTGTTATCTCCTATAGTTACACCCTTGCATATGATTGCGCTATCTCCGATCCATACATTACTCCCTATTCTGACTGCTTCCGTTTGTCCAATGGACATGTTGCGATCATATATGTCATGCCAGTCAGAATCGGTTATATACACTCCCTGCGCCATCATACAGCTGTCACCAATGGTGATGCGTGTGGCAGAACTGATCCTTACGCCGGGACAGATCAAGCAATATCTCCCGATTTGGATACTGCCCTTTTCTTTAATATTCGACCAGACAGTCAACCTGACCCTTTTGTCGGGGATAGCAACGACATTCGTATAATCACCCAATACTATTGGCCATCCGAATACTTCCACATACCGTGGTCCCAGAAACAGAGTTCCCTTGCCCAAATATTCAAATTGGGGGCGTAAAAAAAGGTTTGCATACCACTGCTGAAATGTAATATCCAGGCGCTTGATGAAATATGGACGATGATCTCTTCGCAATGAGTCTTACCCCTTATATCCCCTCTAGGAAAAAGAATGACTTTGAGGAGAAATTAATGACTGGTATTCTGATTGTGTCCAGAAACGGTGATTAAATATACAACAGGCAGGTGTTAAGTAATTAAGGGCATCATAGGCAATAAGTACGGCCGCCGCAGTCCATGATGTTTTTTCTTCCGGCCATACGACCGAATCAGGAAAAGTAACACCCATCCAGTAAGATCCATCGTCATACTTCTTATCCCGTATCCAGTTAAAAACCATTTTTGCTCTTTCATGTTCTCCTATTGCGGCAAGAGTCAAGACAAGTTCCGAGGTTTCCGCAATCGTCGTCCATGGTCTATCTGAAACACAGCGCACCCCCCAGCCGGGAACGACAAATTTATCCCATGATTTATCAATCCTTACCCTGGCATCTAATCCTGAAACAGCGCCACAGAGAACTGGATAATACCAGTCCATCGAGAAGCGTGCTTTCATCATGTTAAAGAGATGAGGTCGATTTTTGATGACACTTCCAAGCTTTTTAAGAGCATCTTCCCAGTCAGGCCTCTTTTTCCCAAGTTGAAAGGCAATGGCAAGAGCAGACTTTATACTCATATACACGGAACTCGATGCTGTTAAAAGAGCCATCGGGTCTACGATACCATCTCCATTTTTTGCCCAGTAAATTACGCCTGTAGGCTGTTGCATGCTGATCGCATAATCAATACCGGCCTTAACTGCCTGCCACATTGACTTGAGACAGGATGTATCACCGCTTATCAAGTAATGATGGAACACACCTACTGCAATATACGACGATATATTGGTATCTTTTGTTTTATCTTCCGGAATACCATCACGACATACCGCCCACCAGCTACCATCTTTCAGTTGCGTTCTCATCATCCATTCATAGGCCCTTTCTGCATCAGCTAAACGGCCGCCAATACTCAACCCCATGGCGCTCTCAACATGGTCCCACGGATTCGTTTTTCCGCCTATTGACCATGGAATTTCACCATTTTCTTTTTGCACTCCGGCAATAAATGAGGCCATCGCTTCAACATCAATGGGAGATTCCAGGATACTTTGCGAAACATAAGGCTTCATATCAATTTCCTTCTTTTTTGAAATAGAAAACTACACTTTTTGCAATGACAGGGTTCAGGAGTTCGTCCAGTACACGAATCCAAGGAGGATGCTCGATGATTTCCCACTCAAGAAACTTCCTGTACAGATTAATAATCCGCGATTTTTCATTCTTGTGGCCAACAAGACATTTAATCCACCAGTATGGCGCATGCAGGGCATGCCTGTAACTGATCTTCCAGCATTTCGTACCTGCATTTTCAAAAATGCGCTGTAATGCTTTCTTTTTGTAAATCCTGATATGGCCACCGGGTTCCTGGTGGTAACTTTTTGAAAGAGCCCAGCATATTCTTTCCGGCAAAAAACGCGGTACACTCACAGCCAGATCCCTTCCAGGCTTCAACACCCTGACAAGTTCAGCAATGGCGCCCTTATTATCGGGAATGTGTTCAAGTACCTCTGAACAAATAACTGCATCAAATACTCCGTCTTTGAAAGGCAACCTGGTCACATTGGCCATGGCTGTCATCCATGAGCCGCTTGACTCATTATTCATCAGGCATAAAAAACTCCTTGCCTTGCAAAGATCCTCCCAATTCAGATCAATACCGATAACATCGATACCATCAGATCGAAATGCTTCGCAGAGATGACGACCGGCGCCGCAACCGGCATCCAGAACGCGACTTCCCGGTTTTAAATTCAATTTATTTATGTCCACCGTCAGCATCGATTGCTTCCCTGTATACATCGACCGTACTATTTGCAGCGTGATGCCAGGTAAATGATTTCCTCACACGTTCAAGCCCGGCCTGGCCAAGTCGATAACATTTCTCCTGATCATCAAGCAGCGAAAGAATTGCTTTTTCTAACGCCTGTGTATCCGCCGGTGGAACAATAATCCCGGCATCGCCAACAACCTCAGGCAGTGCACCACCCGATGTGCTGATTACCGGAACACCACATGCCATAGCCTCGCCTGCGGGCATGCCGAATCCTTCGTAAAGAGAAGGAATAACTGCCATTGCGGCTTCAGCATAATAGCGCGCAAAATCCTCATTTCGGATTCTGCCGGTAAACGTCACACATTCATGAATCCCCAGTATCTTAACGAGATGCTTAATCTTCCCGTTTTCTTTCGGTGTACCAACAACGGTAAGTTTGACATTCCGCTTTTTCTTTACCAAGGCAACTGCATGCAGCAAGTAGTCGAGACCCTTCAAAGGGCTGTCGGCACTATTTGTCACCAGTATCTGGTTCCTTGAGCGCTTGATTTGAGGAAGGGGATAAAAAAAGTCTGTATTGATCCCATTGGGAACGACACGAAATTTATGATCAGGTATTTTAAAAGTCTTGCTGATATCCTGTTTTGAACACTCTGAAACGGTAATTATTGACGCGAGACATCGTGATACACGCATTTGCATCCCTATAAATGAGTACCACCTTCTGACTTTCAGCTTCGCCCGCCACGTTTTTGCAAAGTTCATTTCAACATCCCGATCTACGGTGATGGGGTGATGAATGGTAGCTACCGTAGGATAGCCTGAACGGGCTATTCTCTGAATACCGTAGGAAAGACATTGATTATCATGAACAATGTCATAATCCGGCAATATTTTTCGAAAATAACGATATACCCTCGAACCGAAGGTAAGCGGTTCAGGAAAACCTCCCAGACACATGATGCAATACTCCAGAAGGTTTACCGGTGATTTCAGGTCCCGGATTTCCTGTACCTTAAACAGATGCTCCGGATTGTAAAGATCAAGACCGGGAAGTTTATGGAGGGTTATCTTTTCCGCTAATTCAGGATATGGCGGCCCTGAAATCACATCAACATGGTGTCCGATATCTCGAAGGGCCCTGCTGAGATACTTTATGTATACACCCTGACCTCCGCACGTTGGATTGCCACGATAGGTCAGCAGACATATCTTCAATGGTTCTGTATGGCACTTTTTTTTAATCGATACAGGCCTCATACGTATCCCACGTGCCATTAGACCGCATTATTTCTTTGATGCTTTCTTAAGAAGAAGTTCCGAATTATGGAACATAATGCCCGTTTCTTTCTCAGTCAAGCCTGCTCCAAGGGCTATCTTACGTGCCATTTCCTTATGGACAAGATCACGGGGCGAATGACTGTCGTTGTTTAAAATGAGAGGTGCTTTCGTGCGGCGGGCTACCCTTGCCACATGTCCATTCGTTAGAGAGTGTCCTTTTCTTGTTGTAATTTCCAGATATATCGAATTTTCTGCTGCCAATAACGATTCCTCTTCCGTAATCAGTCCGGGATGTGCAAGGATATCAATAGAAGACTGAAGGGCGGCCATATTAGTCCCGGAAATAACCGGCTCAACAATCGTTTCGCCATGCACCACAACGATCTTAGCGCCATGCTTTCTGGCTTCAAGAGCAAGCTCGAAAATGTATTCGGGGGGGACATGGGTAATTTCTATACCCGGAATCACCTGTATGGCATAGGCATCCGTCAATTTTTGACAGACCTTTACAAGTCGGGGAATAATGAAATCGATATTGGATTGGTCACCATGATCGGTTATGGCGATGGCACGATATCCTGCGACCATGGCCCTCCTCGCGAGCTCAGAAGGAATCAGTTCTCCGTCACTGAATATGGAATGGCTATGTAGATCAATCACAGTATATCACCTCTCACACAAATGTAATTCCCGCCCTCCTTTGTCATTCCCGCTTCCCCCTTGTCATTCCCGCGCAGGTGGGATTCCATTATTTTGAATCATGCCTTCCCACTTCCGTGGGAATTACAGAAAGAGTGCATGTTTTTAAGCTCATCAAATGATCCTGCTATCAGAGGCCATGCAATTACCAGATTTACCACTCAAGGTCAACAAAGATATGGATTAATCTAAAGAAATTCTTAACCTTGGGAATCATTCCCTATACACCTGAGGCATCGATCTGCGCGGGAATGACTTTGTACGAGAAAAGCTTCGCAGAAACATTTGTGAAGTGTCCCTCAAAAAATAGATAGCCTTCCATCTTTTTCTTGACAAACTTCTTCAAATCCATGGTAGTCTTAACCTCAGAATAAATTTCAAGTATATCTTTATAATTATGAATAAAATTATCAATCGATACATTCTGCGGGAAATTTCTTATCCGTTTTTCATAATCATTTTTGTTTTGACCTTTGTCCTTCTTATGGGAAAAATTCTTCAGCTAATGGACTTAATGGTCAATAAAGGGGTAAGTTTCATTGACATATCAAAACTCTTTCTCTTGTTGACACCGTCGTTCTTGATTTTAACCATTCCCATATCGCTTTTAATATCGATTCTGATAGGATTGGGCAGGCTATCCGGCGACAATGAAATTACCATTTTAAAGGCATCCGGTATAAGTTTATACAAACTCATCGCCCCGGTTGCCTTTTTGTCGTTAATCGCCTTCATCATGACATCTTTTACAAGCCTCTTTTTAGTTCCCCACAGTAAATTTACCACGAAAAATTTACTTTTTACTATCGCAAAGAAAAAGGCCAGCATAGGTATAAAAGAAAAAGTATTCAACGATGACTTCAAGGGCATCCTCCTTTATGCTGAAAATATTCCTGTTCACGGCAATTACATGGAAGGAGTCATCATCTCGGATACAAGAATCAGTAAGGAGCCGAGCACCATTATTGCGGAGAAAGCTTATCTTTTATCAGATCCTCAACTGATGAGTGTAACTTTGAGACTCGAAAACGGCAGTACACACATCGTCGATACAAACCTGAGGAATTATCGAAAAATGGATTTCAGTGTGTATGACGTAAATCTCGACATTGAATCGTCTATCGCTGAAGAAAAGAAACTTAAAACGAAAGACAGCACCGAGCTTACCATCCGGGAACTTGCTGAAAAACTAAAAACGGCCGGATTAGAAGAAGCAGCAATCAGGGAAATAGCCATTGAATTTCATAAAACAATTACTACCCCTCTTTCATGCATTGTTTTTGGTATTCTGGGAATTCCTTTAGGAATCAGATCACACAGAGCGGTAAAATCGAGAGGGTTCACCGTGGGTCTCTTTACAGTCTTTATTTATTACATCCTCCGCCTTGGCGGCGATGCCCTCGTAGAAACCGGCAGGCTTTCGCCTTTTATTGGAACGTGGGCTCCGAATATTATTCTTGGCTCGATTGGAATCTATCTTCTGATAATGGCCGGAAAAGACAGGCCAGTCAATATCCAGTCATTTTGGAATAATGTAAAAAGGATACTCGTTAAAGGTAAAGGTCATTGAATCATGACCATATTGGATCGTTATATAACTAAAGAATTCTGCAGGTTATGCGTTTTCATCCTTGCATTGTTCATTTCGCTTTTTCTTATCGTTGATTTTTTTGAACGCATCAGGATGTTCCTGAGTAATAATGCCTCCCCGCAACAGATGGTATATTACTTCTTTTTCAGGATCCCGATGATGATTTCACAGGCTATTCCGGTTTCTGTATTGCTCGCTTCTCTTATAACCTTTAGCTCCCTCTCGAAAAACTGCGAAATCGTTGCCATGAAGGCAAACGGGATCAGTCTCTACAGAACGTCATTGCCCGTGATCATTACAACTGCCGCAATCTGTATCTTCGCCTTTCTCATCTCTGAATTCATTACACCTTTAAGTAATCAAAAGGCAGACCATATCAAGTTAGTAGAGGTACAAAAAAGGGAGCCTGCGGGAACTTTCAAACAGAACCAGCTCTGGTACAGGGGGAAAAGCGGTATTTACAATTTCAAGATGTTCGATCCAAAAACGAACACACTGCAAGGAATTACAATAAATTACTTAGACAAAAACTTCACTATGAAGATGCGTATCGATGCCGAAAAAGCCGAGTGGAAAGATGGTCAATGGGTCTTTTACAACCTTTTAATCACTCATTTTACTGCAGAAGAATTCCCATCTCTTGAATATGTTTCAACGAAAGTAATAGACCTTCCGGAGCAGCCATCAGATTTCAGTGTAGTCCAAATCGAAGCCGAAAAAATGGGGTATGCGGAGCTCAGAAAATATATAAGAAAGATTCAATCTGAAGGATATGATGCTACACGATATCTTGTTGATATGCATGGAAAAATCGCGTTTACCTTTGTCAGCGTCATACTTGTCACTATTGGTATTTCATTTTCTCTCATGAAAACCGAGCGAAGCGGCGGTGTCATGCAGAGTATCGGAGTCGGCATTATCATCGGATTCTCCTACTGGATTGTCCATGCCTTCGCTCTGTCTCTGGGACGTTCCGGAACAATACCTCCTATTCTATCAGCATGGTTTGCAAATATTATCTGGGGCATAGCCTCCGCTATTATGTTCCTCCGGGTTAAAACGTGAGGGGTCAGGTTTCCCTGTTCCCTGACCCCGGACCCCTAATTAGTACCGGTAATAATCCGGCTTAAAAGGCCCATGTACAGGAACACAAAGATATTCAGCCTGTTCCTTGGTCAATTTTGATAATTTAGCGCCAAGCCTTCCTAAATGGAGTCTCGCAACTTCTTCATCAAGTTTTTTCGGCAATGTATATACACCGGGTTTGTATTTCCCTTTTGCAAGTTCAATCTGTGCAAGGCACTGATTCGTAAAGCTGTTACTCATGACAAAGCCGGGATGGCCCGTTGCGCAGCCGAGGTTTACCAACCTCCCTTCCGCAAGGACTATGATGGAACGCCCCGATTTGAGTGTCCATTTATCGACCTGGGGTTTGATATTCTCTTTCTTACAATCCTTGTTGTTTTCCAAGTACTGCATGTCTATTTCACTATCAAAATGCCCGATATTGCAGACAATCGCTTCATTTTTCATCTTTTCCATATGTCTGCCCGTAATGACATTGCAGCAGCCGGTAGCTGATACAAAAATATCCCCTTTTGAAACGACATCTTCCAGGGTCTTTACCTCATAGCCCTCCATGGCAGCCTGGAGGGCACAGATCGGATCGATCTCGGTGATGATGACGCGGGCGCCAAAACCGCGCATAGACTGGGCGCTGCCTTTACCGACATCACCATATCCGCAGATTACGACCACCTTCCCAGCAACCATGATATCCGTCGCCCGCTTGATGCCGTCAGCAAGGGATTCCCGGCAGCCATAGAGATTATCGAATTTTGACTTGGTTACCGAATCATTTACATTAATTGCAGGAAAGAGAAGTTCCCCGGATTGCGCCATTTGGTAAAGCCGATGAACACCCGTGGTTGTCTCTTCCGAAACGCCGCGGATACTTGCAGCTACCCGATGCCAATGCTGGGGATCTCGCTTCAGGGCATGTCTTAAGCGATCCATGATGATCTGAAACTCTTTATGATCGCATTTCCTCTCAAGTAGTGAAGGATCTTTTTCCACCTTGACGCCCTGATGAATGCAAAGTGTTGCGTCACCACCGTCATCGACAATCAAATCAGGGCCAGTTCCATCCGGCCATGTCAGAGCCTGCTCCGTACACCACCAGTACTCTTCAAGCGTCTCTCCCTTCCAGGCAAAAACAGCGGCGGTCCCTGCTTTTGCGATAGCGGCAGCAGCGTGATCCTGGGTCGAAAAAATATTGCACGATGCCCATCTGAGATCGGCGCCAAGCTCTTTCAATGTCTCTATGAGCATTGCCGTTTGGATTGTCATATGGAGACTGCCCATAACCTTAAGCCCCTTTAATGGTTTCTTGGGGCCATATTTTTTTCGTATAGCCATAAGACCGGGCATCTCATTTTCGGAGAGTTCGATCTCCTTACGCCCCCAACCGGCAAGAGTGATGTCGGCAATTTTATATCTTAACTTCTTGTCAATCTCCATAAATTTTACGTTGCCCCCACTTCGAGTTTGTAAAGGAAGTCCTTCGCGGCTTGCCGCGGGAATGGATCCGGCGATTTGCCCGGTTTTCATATCATTTTTTTTTGATTGCCGATTTGTCGTTTGTTTTAACATTGTTTTGTCCTTCGCTGACCTTATGCGCTTGCAGCCAGTTTCAATTCTTCTACCATATCTGTCTTTTCCCAAATATAATCATCCATAAATAACGTCCTTGGCAGTTTTCTGTAAATATTACCATTGAGGAGACCCAATTTTTCAATCATCCCCCTGGGAGATAAGTCAAAGTATTCTTTAATAATTGCATTGAGCTTGTTGTTGGAAATTATTCCCGTACCAAAAGTATTCACATAAATGGAAATAGGCCTCGCAATGCCGATGGCATAAGCTATTTGAATGGAACACTTCTTTGCAAGACCTGCGGCGACAATATTCTTTGCAACATAGCGGGTTCCCAGAACCGCTGAACAATCGACTTTTTCCGGCGATTTATTGACGATTGAACCGCCTCCAATTTGAGCGCCCGGATATCCGCCATAAAGCTGAACAACAAGCTTACGGCCCGTCACGCCTGAATCAGCGGCGCTGCATGAATTAATAGCCTGCCATTCCCCTGTGGGATTGAAAAGGAATTCGGTATTCTCATCCACCCAGTCTTTGAGGCATTCCATAGCAATATGCCTTGCCTGAGGTTCTACACCGGCTTTTGCACCTTCAGGAACTTGACGGTAATCGACTGCATTGGACATGAGAACTGTCGCCACACGCAAGGGAACACCCTCATCACTATATTCTACCGTTATCTGACCTTTACCATCCGGCGCGAATATTGGATTTGCGCACATCTCAAAGGCTCTCATCATCTTGGTAGCCAGTACATACGGAAGGGGAAGCAATTCCGGCGTCTCATCGCAGGCAAATCCATAGATAATCCCCTGATCCCCGGCGCCGATTTCCTTGTATTTACCCATGTCAGCCCGTGTACCTATATTGATATCAGGAGATTGTTCAATAATCGTATTGAGAATCCCCATCGAATTTCCATTGAGACCAAGACTATAATCGCAATAACCTATTCTAAGGACCGTATCCCGTATGATCTTCTCAACATCTACATAAACACGGGTGGCAACCTCTCCACCGACGATACAGAGACCCTTCCCCAGGAAAATCTCGATGCCGCAATGAGGCATGTTATCCACGTTCATCCCAATTTTATGTTCTTCATCAATAATTGCGGCAATGATATTTGCCGCTATCGAATCGCATACAACGTCCGGATGTCCAACTTTTACACTTTCCGATGTTATTAGCATATGGTTGCTCCTTTTTATTCTTTATTCAGTTGATTTCAATTCATCAATGTGATTCCCTTCGTGGTGCAATTTCTCTCTCCTTTTCGGACGGTCTGATGGAGTCACGATACCGACAGAAATGATGAATGTCAATGCTTCCTCTACAGACATATCCATGGGAACCAATTCATCTTCCGGCACGATAATGAGATACCCCGATGTCGGATTGGGCGTTGTCGGCAAAAATACACTGATACAGTTCTGTCCCGCCTTTTTACGAATCTCCCCGCTTGGTACACCTGTCACAAATCCGATAGTATATACTCCTTTCCTGGGAAACTCCACCAGTACAACCTTTTTAAAGCTGCTTCTCTTATCCATGAACATGCTGTCAGAGATCTTCTTGATAGCCTGGTAAATATTCCTCACAAACGGTATCCTATCAACGAGGTCTTCTCCTGATTGGACAATCTTATAACCAACATAGCTTGTCGTGACAAGACCGGCGATGGTGATCAAGGCCAGAGTTACAATAATTCCAAGACCGGGAATATGAATACCAAGTAACGTATCAGGATGATACCTGACGGGGATAATCTTCAGGAGACCATCCATGATATCTATGAGAAAGAAAAGGATATAAAGTGTTAATCCTATCGGAATTGTAACGGCAAGACCCGTTAAAAAAATCTGCTTCAGTTTTTTTTTCAATGATGAATAACCTTTAGACTGTCTTAATCTGCGTGTACATAACAAAAAGGTGAACTGTTATCAACCGCTATTTAAAATATAAAGGGGCAAGGTGCATCGACACCCCGCCCCATATAAGATTGATTTCTTAAACGAATACTATTTTAATTTCTTTATCCCATTTTTATCATCCAGAAAGACACATTTGGGATGCCACTTCTTAACATCACCATCATCAAGAAGCGCATAGCATGCAATAATGATAATGTCACCCTTTTTTGCTTTCCATGCCGCCGCTCCGTTCAGACATATAACACCCGAATTTTGGTCACCCTTTATCGCGTACGTCGAGAACCTCTCTCCATTGGAAACATTATATATATTCACTTTCTCATAAGGCAGTATATCAGCGGCATTCATCAGCTTTTCGTCAATCGTGATACTGCCTTCATAATGGAGGTTAGCATCGGTCACTACCGCCCTGTGCAGTTTTGATTTGAGCATAAACCTTTGCATGGTGTGATTACCTTTCTCCTTGTGAAAAATATTACTTGTCAGTAAACGTTACAGATGAAGTACATCCCCGAATACGTAATTATCTATCAGTCTCGTTTTGCTAATCATCACAGCAAGGGCTAAAACGGATTCCCCCTCCAGACGTTCACTATCTTTCAGGGTCGTCGTATCGCATATCTTCGCGTAATCAATCCTGGCATAGGGGTGTCCTTCTATAAATATTTTGACCTCATCCAGTATCCTGAAAGCATCCCTTTCTCCTCTGTCATACATCTGTTTGGCTAACTTCAAAGAACGACTCAGACTAAGAGCCGAATTCCTCTCATTTTCCTTGATATACACATTTCGTGAACTCATAGCCAGACCATCGGTTTCTCTCACTATTGGCATACCGATAATCTCGAGATCCATATTAAGGTCCTGTACCATCCTCTTAATGGCTGAAAGTTGCTGGAAGTCCTTCTTGCCGAATAGTGCATAATGGGGTTTTACAATGTTGAAAAGTTTTGCACAAACAGTTGTAACACCTTGGAAATGTCCGGGCCTCGAGATTCCGCAGAGATTCTCCGTTACCTTCTCAACATTAACATAAGTCTGATAATGTTCAGGGTACATCTCTTTATTCTCAGGATAGAAAACAACATCCACACCAACCCCTTCAGCAAGGGCTTTATCCCTTTCAAAATCTCTTGGATACCTTTCAAAATCCTCACTTGGACCGAACTGCGTCGGGTTTACGTAAATGCTGATTGCCACACAGTCGCCCCGCAGCTTTCCCTCTCTCATCAAACTCAAATGGCCATCGTGAAAATAACCCATTGTAGGAACGAAGGCTATTTTTTGTCCTCTATTCCTCAAGGATTCGGAAAATGACTGCATCTCTCTTACGGAACATATGATCTTCATCTTTTCCCCATACCCATAAAAAAAGCCCCTACGTCAAAGACGAGAGGCTTTATAATTAACCCGTGTTTATACACCTTACCAAACCTTCCGTCTCAGTCCGTAGCCGGATCCAAGCAGATGAGCGCTCTTACCAAAAGAACCGGAAGTTGTCAAGGTATTTCTCTTGAATAAAGGGCATTACTTAATTTTCCGAGTTCTTCAGCTGTCAGTGTCTCACCCCTTCTCACGCCATCGATGTCTGATTTCTTCAGTGCTGTAACAACTTCTCTTTCTGTATATCCCAACAAAGGCGAACTTCTGAGATTATTTAACAGGGTTTTCCTTCTTTTCGAAAAAGCTATCTTCACAATTTTGACGAAAAAGTCATGATCATTTAAATCCATTAACGGCTTTTCTCGAATTATTATTTTCATGACAGATGAAGTTACCTTTGGCTCAGGATAAAAACAGCTGCGAGGGATTACCATTTCACGAAAGCATTCCGTATACATGGAAACCAAAACCGTCGGTATCCCATACTCCTTTGTCCCCGGAGATGCGATGAGCCGGTCTGCCAGTTCTTTTTGGAACATGAGGATCATAGATGAGATATGTTGTCGGTAAGCTAATAAATGAAATAATATCTGTGACGAAATGTTGTACGGAATATTCCCGACAACCTTTATTTTCCGCGATAGTAATTCATGACCCACTGAAGAAAAATCATACTTGAGAACATCGCCCTTGATAACATCCACCTGATGATAGCCCGCCAGTCTTTCTCTCAAAATACCGACCATTCTCGGGTCGATTTCGAGGGCGATGACCTTTCGAACCTTTTCGGCTATCAGTTCCGTCATGATCCCCACACCCGCACCTATCTCAACAACGGTATCATCTTCCTGGATATTGGATATACTGATTATCTTATTTATGACATTTATATCCTCAAGAAACGACTGTCCTAAACGCTTGAGAGGTCTGATACCGTGATCTCTAAGGATTTTTCTAATTGTCGTCATACCTGTTTTTCCGATAGACCTTAGAGCTTTTGAAATTATGAAATGGATGAATCATGCCTTATTATTGTTAAGGGAGTCTATTGGCCATCTGGAAACTGCATTCAGATCTAAAGAGTCTCTGACACCTCTTGTCAAAAGATTCTCACCAACAACGGCAATCATAGCCGCATTGTCGGTACAAAACACAGGAGGCGGAACGTATACATCAATCCCTTTGCGTTTTGATTCTCTGGTAAATCTGGCTCTCAATCCACTGTTTGCAGCAACCCCGCCGCAAACAACGACCCTTGATAGGGAGTTGATTTGAGCAGCTCTGAGGGTTTTTTCTACAAGGACATCAATGATAGCCTCTTGATAACTGGCAGCCACATCCGGCAGTTCGTCTTCAGTAAACGGACGCCCTCTTTTTTTGATGTGGACCAATAGAGATGTTTTCAGACCACTGAAACTAAAATCCATACTGTCCTTCATGGCTCTGGGAAATTGTATCCACTCTCTATTTCCCTTTTTTGCCAATTGATCAATTACGGCGCCGCCAGGATAGCCTATATTGAGAAGTTTTGCCGCTTTGTCAAAAGCCTCACCTGCGGCATCGTCCCTCGTTTGACCCAGCAGTGTAAAATTCTGAAATTCATTTACACGGTAAACGTTCGTATGCCCACCGGAAACTACAAGGGCTATGAAGGGAAACGCTGGAGGATTATCGCTGAGGAAGATGGATGCAATATGGCCCTCGAGATGGTTCACACCGACAAATGGTATATCTAAGGCAAACGCAATAGCTTTGGCCACTGATAAACCCACAAGGAGAGAACCAACCAATCCCGGCCCCCTGGTTACCGCTATCCCTTCAATGTCACGTAACGTTACCTGCGCATCGTTGAGCGCCTGAAATATGACCGGTATGATCATTTCCATATGTTTACGTGACGCTATCTCCGGCACAACACCGCCATAAATCCTATGCAAATCTACCTGAGAAGCGATAACATTGGACTGAAGGAATTGTCCATCCCTCAGTACTGCTGCTGCCGTCTCATCACAGGAGGACTCTATTCCCAAAACCAGCATATATTCATCCTCGGAACAATTTCTTTTTACAAATAGACGGGAATTATATATAGAAACACATTGCCTTTGTAAACAACTTTCGAAGATTAGAGAATATTCAGAGGAACAGCAAATCATGGAATTTACGACAGACTTTTTGGTATTAGGAAGCGGCATTGCAGGATTAAGCTTTGCCATTAAAGCAGCAGATCTTGGAACCGTAGCCATTGTAACAAAAAAAGATAAATCAGAATCAAACACAAATCTGGCTCAAGGCGGGATAGCGGCGGTTTTTGATAAAGAGGACCGCTTTGACTATCATATTAACGATACCCTTGTCTGTGGAGCCGGCCTTTGTAAGGAGGATGTCGTAAGATTCGTTGTTATGGATGGTCCAGAAAGAATTAAGGAACTTATGCAGTGGGGAGTTGAATTTACAAAAGCGGAAAATAGCAATACCACCCCCTACGACCTCGGCCGGGAAGGCGGACATTCCATGCGGCGGGTGCTTCATGCAAAAGACCTGACAGGCCGGGAAATAGAGCGTGCCCTTCATGAGAAAGCGAGCTTAAAAAGAAATATAACAATTTATGAAAACCACATCGGCATCGATCTTATATTGGAATCCACCATCCTGAATCGAAAAAACGACCCCCGGGGTAAGTGTCTCGGTGCGTATATTCTCGATACTGAACGTAACGAAATTCATACCTTTAAAGCAAAATTTACCATTCTGGCTACCGGGGGCACCGGGAAAGTGTATCTCATTACAACAAATCCGGATATCGCCACAGGCGACGGCATTGCCATGGCATACAGGGCAGGAGCCCTCATTGCCAATATGGAATTCATCCAGTTTCATCCAACCTGCCTCTATCACCCGGAAGCCAAATCATATCTGATTAGTGAAGCTGTCCGGGGTGAGGGAGGGATTCTGAGATTAAAAAACGGCTCTCCGTTCATGGATAAATATCATCCGATGAAAAGCCTTGCACCGAGGGACATTGTCGCCAAGGCTATCGACACGGAACTGAAAAAATCAGGGGATGAATACGTTTTGATCGACATCACTCACAAAGACCATGACTTTCTTATCAGTCGATTTCCCAATATTTACAACAAGTGCCTCGAGTTCGGTGTAGATATCACAAAAGATCCGATACCCGTCGTTCCTGCTGCTCACTACCAGTGTGGAGGCGCACTTGTAAATAATTTCGGAGAAACAAATATTGAACGCCTCTTCGCCTGCGGCGAGGTCTCCTGCACCGGGCTCCATGGCGCCAACCGCCTTGCGAGCAACTCGCTTTTGGAAGCAGTGGTCTTTGCCCATCGGTCATTCGTTAAAATATCGGAGATTTTTCATGCAACAAAAGACGATCCGATCTCCATCCCCGCATGGGATCCAAGAGGCGCCACGGAAAGTGATGAATCTATTGTCGTAGCCCACAACTGGGATGAAATCAGAAGACTAATGTGGAACTATGTGGGCATCGTAAGATCCAATAAACGGTTGGATCGTGCGTATCGGAGAATCTGCCTGGTAAGCCGTGAAATCGATGAATACTACAGAAATTTCATTATAACGAGGGATTTAATCGAACTGAGAAATATCGCAACAGTCTCGAAACTCATTATTCATTGTGCCATGATGAGAAAGGAAAGCAGGGGTCTTCACTATAACATCGATTATCCGGAAAAAGATGACATATTATGGTTAAAAGACTCCATTATTTCAAAGGACCAAGAACCCGGTAAAGAAATATCTTGATCACGTTCAACCCCTGAGCATGGCACGTCCACCTACCGATCCATGCCTTGATTTTACCGAAAGATTATCCATAATTTATTGCTATACGTAATATAATCTGATTTTCTTATTGATATTAATGAAAAACAATCGACGTCCGTAATATGTACCATCAGTTAACGCCGTGTTCCGTTACTTTTGGGCTTCTTCCGCTTTTTTGTCTTCAGCCATGCCTCATGATCCTCGATCAGCGACTGAACATCGGGTTCCTTTTTGGGAAGACCAAGCGTACGGACGTAATCTTTTTTACCGATTTTCATCACTTCAATTTCTTTATTTAAAAACTGATGAATCTCCTCAAGGCGCTCTTTCTCCTCTTCGCTGCAGAAGGAAATGGCAACGCCCTTGTTGACGCCCCGTCCGGTCCTTCCCACTCTATGGACATAGTTCTCCGGCTTTTCGGGCAAATCATAGTTGATGACATAGTTGACATCGGGAATATCAATTCCCCGGGCACTTATGTCCGTGGCAATCAACAGATTGCATTCACACGCCTTGAACTTCTTCATCACAGCGGATCTTTCATCCTGATCCTTTTCACCATGAATGGTCAGCGAAGGAATATCGACTCTCGCCAGTGCTTTTGCGACGCGTTCAGCCCGCACCCGGGTTCTCACAAAGACAATGATCCTGCTGTCAGGATTTTCCTTTACAAATCTTTCCAGAAAAAATCGCTTGTCATCCATTTCCACAAACATGACCGCGTGAGAAACATTTTTTGAGACAGGGTCTTCCGGCGATATCTGAATGCGTATGGCAGAGCTTTTCACCTGGGAAAATGCAAGCTTTTTGATCTCCTGATTGATAGTTGCCGAGAAAAAAAGGGTCTGGTGCTTTCGCGTGAGTCTCCTTTTTACTGCTTTGATATCCTCTATAAAGCCCAGGTCAAGCATATGGTCGGCTTCATCAAGGACAAGGGTATCGATCCTGTCCAGTTGAATATACCCCTGATGGATGAGATCAAACATCCTTCCCGGAGTGGTAATCAGAATATCGATGCCGTCCTGAAGCTTTTTAATCTGCGCATCCTGCTCGACACCGCCTACCAGGGGAAACGTTTTTACTTTCGTATGCTTTGAAATACTTGCAAAAACGTCGCCAATCTGCAGAGCCAGTTCGCGGGTCGGAACCATAACCATACATTTGATGCCGGGGGAGCGTTTACTGTTTTTGTCCCTGTGGATTCGATCGATGAGAGGAATCGCAAATGCCGCCGTTTTACCCGTTCCCGTCTGGGCGATGGCAAGAACGTCTTCGCCCTTCATTATGGATGGAATGGATTTGAACTGGATATCCGTCGGCCTCTTGAAACCGAGTTGCAACAGGTTTTGTTTTACTTCTTCTGAAATAGGGTATTTCTCAAACTTCATAATCCCTCAATGTATGGAAACGGATCCGATTTTCGGTAAGGAACAGCAAGTGGTCATTTGGGAGAGTGCGAAATTGAATTGATAAGGTATTGAGTTTCACGGTGGGAGTATATGGAGAAGGATCTTGTGTGTCAATGGAATATTGACCACAAAATATGGGTCTGCCGTTTCCCCCGGGAGACGTTGCTGTAGTATCCGTAATAACGCACCATCTGCTCTCCCCGGTTCGGGATGTGCGAACACGTGGCGGCACGCCAGCCGCATCGGATCAAATACCGGCACCTGACAAGGATTTGAAATCAGCGACGGGTTTGGCGAGGGTGCTTCCGCACGGAAAAGCCATAATGGCCCAGGCAGCGGCCAAGTTCGAAATATTGACCGTGTGCAAACGCGAGCAAGCTGCCTTTCTCCAAACGGAGTCGTCCCTTCGTGTCGAGAAGTGTGGAAGAAACCTGCACGGCAACCACCTCCGCCACAAACATCGTGTGCGAACCCAGTTTCAGGCATTTTTGCACCCGGCATTCGATGTTGAGCAAACACTCCGTAATGATCGGACACTGCACTTTCAATGCCTTCGCCGGCGTTAACCCCGTATCGGCGAACTTGTCCACATTACGGCCGGAAACCGTCCCGCACCAGTCCACCGCCTTCGCCTGCCGCGGGGAGGGGATATTCACCACAAACTCATGCGTGGCCTGGATAATTGCATGAGAATACCGTTCGGGACGGACGGATATCGACAGCATGGGCGGATCACTGCACACACTTCCCGCCCAGGCAATCGTGATCAGGTTCGGTTTCCAGTCCTGCGTCCCGCCGCAACTTACCAAAACCACCGGAACGGGCCATAGCACGTTTCCGGGTTTCCAGGATTGTTTTTTGATGCGCTCGCTCTTCACCATGGTATGATTTCCTCTTGTCTGCGTACGGTCAGAGATACTCCATTATGGTTCATGATTGCGATGCAGTCAATAGAAGAGGGGGCAGCACCCGGTCTTATCAACGAGTTGCTAACGTGTCTTGAATTTTGCCAATCTTTGATGAGGTATTGCTTTTTCACGGTGGGAGTATATGAAGAAGGATTTTGAGTGTCAAGAGGAGTTTGACCACAACATATGGGGTTTTGATGATCGCATCGCCCAAATAAACTTGACATCACTGCCCTTTTTAATTAGATTGCTCAGCGAATTACTAAAAAAGATTTGGAAATTAATGTATGTTAAACCATATCAAAAAGTATGTTATCGCAACCCGTCCATGGTCATTCACCATGTCCTTAATTTCCGTTTCCGTAGGAACGCTTCTGGCTGCTGAAGAGGGATCTGTGTCCTGGGCCTGGTTTGCCATAACCGCCATCGGCATTACCCTTTTCCACGCCACGGCCAATCTCATCAACGATTACTTTGACACCCTCTACGGGATCGACCAAGAGGACTCGCCAACAGCCAAATATCGTCCCCAGCCCATCTTATCCGGGATGCTTACACCTCGCCAAGTCTTAGGGGAAGCCGTCATCCTTCTTGTTTTAACCGTTGCTATCGGTTTGACAATAGCCATTGTCCGTTCATGGCATGTTCTCTGGATCGGCATCATCGGACTTTTTACAAGCATCTGCTACACTGCTGGTCCCGTTAAGTTCAAGTATCGCGCCCTCGGTGAATTTGCAGTCTTTATGATGTGGGGTCCTCTCATGATTGAAGGAGCTTATGCGGTTCAGCGCCAGGCACTTTCAATGAAGGCTCTCTATATCTCTATTCCCTTCGGGGTTCTTGTCGCCCTTGTTCTCTTTGCCAACAATATGAGAGATATCGCCTATGATTCACGCCATAAAGTGAAAACCGTAAGCATCATGCTGGGAAGCCGCAAAAGCTACACCCTTTTTGCGGGACTCATCGTGCTGGCCTATGCCTATGTCCTCGGCATGATTATCACGGGAATTATGAGCCTCTGGGGACTGCTGATCTTTCTCTCCCTTCCCAAAGCTGTAAGTCTTTTAAAAACCTTCAATGAGAAGATCCCCGATATGGCTGATGCTTTGACGGCCCAGTTTGACACCGTTTTCGGTATTCTTCTCATCCTGGCTATTTTTCTTGAAACACAGTTTATTCTGTGATTTTCGCCGCCATCCTGCTTATCGGCGCCTGTCGGGCATTTACCTTCGGGGTGGCCTGGGGAAAATGCTGAGGCAAGTTTATTTTTCTGTGCTTATCATCCGCCTTTATTCCTGAGAAACACCTTTGCATCTTCAATTATTCCTTTCGCGTACACATGGAGGAGTCATGTTTTTTCACAGAATTTCATACTGATACATTTTCTTAAATAACTTCGAATATTTTGCTATACTAGTGAAAAGTGAAGATATTTGTTACCCGATAGAGATAATGACAGGCATGATATGTTATACAGAATAGCGGCTGATTTTGTAATCTTCATTCATTTTTTGTGGATTGCCTTTGTGATCCTGGGATTTCCGTTATTCCTCATTTTGAATCTCCCAAAATGGCGGGTTATTCATCTGACGGCACTGATTGGCATGGTTGTCATGCAACTTACCCGCACCATCTGCCCCCTGACGTACCTTGAAGCTTACCTCAAATCGAAAGGCGCGTCCGGCCAGGTCTACCCCGGTCAATTCATGATACATACCATAGAAAAACTTATTTATGTTGAGGATTTAACCCTTGAAAAAATAACCTGTGCGACAATCATTTTTCTTGTCGTCGTTTTGCTCTCGTTCTGGTTCAGGCCGGTCCGGTTTAAATATTAAGAGAGTAATGACACTGAGTGTAGATGTTCCCATGTCGCAGCTAAGCAAGGGTTAAACATTGAATTATCACCCTGTTTCTGATATGGGCGTGCATGGTGCAAGACAAAACAGTATGATGACAGAAGAACCAAAGATAAAAGTAGGCATCATCGAGCAATGCAGGAAAGTCGACGGGTGTTTTAACGGCCCATATCGCCTTGATAATGACCGGCTGCTCGATGGAGGATTTACTGTCCGCGTTGCAGAGTGTCATATTATTCTTTACGATGCCGCCGGCAGCGAGGTAGCACGGCAAAAGGAAATCCGATGTACTCCTTTGAATGATTCCACCTTCACCCTCTTTGATGTGACAATCGGTGTTCATTTCCACTGGGAAAGGAAACAGGAACAGACGTTCCGGGGAGATCTGAGACTGATTTTTGATAAAGATGAAACGCTGGTTGCCATCAATGAAATCCTTTTAGAAGATTACCTGGCAAGCGTCATTTCGTCAGAAATGAGCGCTGAAGCTCCGCTGGAATTTCTGAAGGCCCACGCGATAACATCGCGAAGCTGGCTCATGGCCATGCTGAGCCGCGCCCGAAAGGTAAAAGGCGCCGATACGGTATCGCCCGGGTCGGACCAGCACATGGATGAGCGTATCCGCTGGTACGATAGAGTCGACCACACGCTTTTTGACGTTTGTGCGGACGATCATTGCCAGCGGTATCAAGGTGTTACCCGATTAATATCAGGAAACGCCCGGGATGCCGTTGACGCAACACGCGGTACATTTCTTGTCCATAACAGCGAGGTTTGCGATGCCCGCTACCATAAAGCCTGCGGCGGTCTGACGGACAATTTCGAGAACACCTGGGAGAATACGCCAATTCCGTACCTTACCTCTGTTTCCGATTCTGCCATTCTTCACAACCCGATTCGCACGGAAGCCGAAGCCAAGCGATGGATTCTCTCAAATCCTGAAGCATATTGTTATACGACAGATGGGAACATCCTGCGGCGGATTCTCCCCTCCTTCGATCAGGAAACCACGGATTTCTTCCGGTGGAAGGTGGTGTATACACGTAATGAACTGGAAGATATCATCCGGGAGAAATCGGGAATGGATTTCGGTAATCTCCGGAATCTCGCTCCTCTTGAGCGGGGTCCGTCAGGCAGGATTATGCGGCTGAAAATCAAGGGATCAAAAAAGACTCTCACCATAGGCAAGGAACTCAATATTCGACGCTGGCTTTCCCGGAGCCATCTCTACAGCAGCGCCTTCATTGTTTCTGTTGAGCGTGATTCCTCCGGGCTTCCAATTCGCTTTATCCTGAATGGCGCCGGTTGGGGACACGGTGTCGGCCTATGTCAGATTGGGGCGGCAGTAATGGCTTTGAAAGGATCACAAGCAGAATCCATTTTAAAACACTATTTTTGCAGTGCAGAACTGAAGAAATTATATTGAAAAACCATCGATGAAAATGTCACCTATTAAAACCGCTTTTATCCTGGGTGCAGGACTGGGAAAGCGTCTCCGCCCCCTGACCAATAACTGTCCGAAACCTCTGTTGCCTGTCGGTGGGCGTCCGATCATCACCTATGCCATGGATCACCTGACATCGGCGGGTATCAAACGGTTCATCATCAACACCCACCATTGCGCAGACGTGTATCATCAGATATTCCCGGATCAGCAGTGGTGTAGTGTGCCCATCATCTTCCGTCACGAACCGGTGCTTCTGGATACCGCCGGGGGAATTAAGAACATTGAAGATCTCCTTGACAATGACGAAACGATCCTGATTTACAACGGCGACACCATTACGGACCTGCCATTGCAACGTCTCATCGATACACATTATACAGAGAAACAGGAAGTCACTCTGGCATTGAGGAGCAGCGGCTCGCTTCTAAATGTTAATCTGAATGCCCGCGGTCAGATATGCGACTTGAGACACACCCTGGGCGACCCGGGCGTCAGGAGCTGCCTCTTTACGGGCATCTATATCGTGGAAAAATGTTTTCTCAATCGCCTGAAAGCCGGTCGAGTGGAATCGGTCATCCCCATTTTTATTGAGATGATCCGAGAACAACCAGGATCGGTGGCAGGGGTGCTTATTGACGAAGGACGTTGGTACGATATCGGTTCAGTGGCGGAATATGAAAAAATGAATGCTTTGCTATCAGGACAAGAATCTTAGTAAACCTTCATGCCAAGCTCCCCTTTTATAAAAGGGGATTGAGGGGGATTTTTCAAATGGGATTGTAAAAAAATCCCCCCTTCCCCCCTTTTCCAAAGGGGGAATAAAAAGTTATTTTCGGAATAATATGAAATACCTACACCATGAAATACTCCCCTTTGTACGTCAGACACTGGGTCTTGGAAAATCGATTACCGTCCAAATGGCGCCAGTGACAGGAGGCGGATCGAGCAGATCGTTCCAGAGAGTCCGTTATGGAAATAATGGTTCTGTTATCTTTATGCAGTACGACAGGGATCATGAGGAGAACAACTACTACGCAGCAATTGCGGAGTTCCTCCGGGAGATCGATGTACCGGCGCCCCGGATCGCGGCTCATGATCCTGCAAGGGGCTTCATTGTCATGGAAGACCTGGGAGATGTGGATCTTTGGTCTTTTCGGCATGAATCATGGTCGACAAGAAGCGCATATTACCGCAAAACCCTGGCCATTACGTACAGACTCCATTCCTTTCCGGCAGAGGATTTCCCTTCGGAAAAGGTTCCCCTGATGGAGGGATTCGGTCCGGATCTTTACCGATGGGAGCGAAATTATTTCTGTGAAAACTTTGTTCGGGCGGTTTGCGGTATCAAGTTAAGTTTAACTGAAGGGGAAAAACTAGAAGATGAATTGAGGGACTTATCTGACCGGCTTGAGAACATAAAACCCACACTTGTGCATCGAGACCTTCAGTCCCGGAATATTATGATTTGCAAAGGCGAACCGGTATTTATAGACTTCCAGGGTATGCGCTTCGGCAATTTGTTTTATGACCTGGGATCACTCCTCTATGATCCTTATGTTTCTCTGACAGAGGGTGAACGGATGGAGCTGCTTCAGTGTTACTACCAGCGTTGGGATCGGGATGACTGGAGTGAGTTTCAGGAGAAATTTCGGGAGGCATCGGCACAGCGCCTCATGCAGGCTCTCGGCGCTTATGGATTCTTAGGATTGAAACGTGACCTTTCAGAATTCCTCTCGCACATCCCCAACGCTATTGCAAATCTCCTTGATGCCGCCACCAGAACATACCGACTCCCACTACTGAGAAATCTTGCCTTGAGGTGTCAGGACACTCTGAAAAGCAGACAATCAATTCGATAATATGCCTCAGACAAAGCATCTTTAAGATAGTATTTTATCGATCTGTGAATTTTTTTCACAACCGGCGGGTGGGTACCTGAAAAGGAATAAGGTACTATATTGTAAGTTCTTTATCGTTGACACACAGCTATTCTCGTTCTATATAACTTTGAAATAGGGAATATTTCTTTGATTCTGTATTACAGACATATTACTGATAACCGGAATTTACATAAATATAAGCTCCCGTAATATAAAGGATAATTTACATGTCAACCGAATTAACATATGTGCTCATCACCCCTTATAGCCTCATCAAGTCACGGACAGGAAATATTATTGCGCGCCTCATGTCGTTTTCCGGCTGCGATCTTGTCGGTATTCGGATGATGCGACCATCCGATGAATTAGTCGATGAATATATAAAACGTGTTAAGAGTCTCAGTATTAATCCCAAAGTAGAAAACGCGCTCATCGATTACATAGATCAGAACCTCAGACATGAAAATATCCTCGGTCAGGCGAACCGGTGCCTGTTCCTTTTGTTTGAGGGTAAAAATGCCGTGGAGCGGATCTACGAAGTTGTCGGCAAGCTTACAACAGAGGCGGAATCAGAGGCCATTCGCGGAACCATCCGGGGAACTTATTGCGACTATATTACCACCCCTGATGGAACCGTCCGATACTTCGAACCGGCGGTATTGGTACCGACGAATCCTGAATATGCGAAAAGTAATTTGGAGATGTTCGCACGGCTTGGATTCAACGACTCCGGTATCTACGATGAGTGTGCTGAAGGGGAAACAACACTGGTAATTTTGAAGCCGGACAATTTTTTCAAGCATTCGGTTCGACCCGGCAACATGATCGACATGTTTTCCAAGACAGGACTACGACTCGTTGGCGCCCGTGTGATTCGGATGAGCGCCGCCCAGGGTGAGGAGTTCTATGGAGCTCTCCGTGATGAGTTCAAGAAAAAACTTAAGTTCCGGATCGCGGATAAAATCAGTGAAGGGATCAGCGGGCTCTTTGATTTCAAGATAGGCTCTGAAGAATACAATGCCATGGCCGACATTATCGCTAATAAGAACGCCGCGCACGAGTTTTCGTTAATTGTCAAATATATGACCGGCGTTGATCCGACCAGGGTATCTCCCGGTGACCGCAATAAACCCGGCATGCACCGATCGCTGGCGCTTCTGTACCGAGGCCCCAACGCGGTTATACAAATCCGTGAACGCCTGGGTGTGACTGATCCGGCACAGGCAGAGGCAGGCACCATTCGTTCTGATTTTGGACAGAACATCCTCCAGAATGCCGCACATGCCTCCGACTCAATCCCGAGCGCCATCCGTGAACGAAAGATTATAGGCCTCTATGAAAACACTGGTGACGACTGCAAGGAAATAATCCTCAACTGGCTGAAGGATGGTGGCAGTAGTTCGGCTTTTGTCAGCTGAACTCGGGCATGTACTCCCAGTTCCCTCGAAGGGTCTCATGCTGTAATCCTTTTTTGAGCAGGTCAATAAACTCACTCCGATGAACATAGCGCGCACCCATGTTTTCCATATGAGCTGTATATACCTGGCAGTCTAAGAATTCAAACTTCACTTCTTTTAACTTGTAAACCAAATTGATCAGCGCCGCTTTTGACGCGTTACTCATGAGCGAAAACATAGACTCGCCGAAAAAACACCTGCCAAGAGACACACCGTAGATACCGCCGACGAGTTCTTCCCCGTACCAGACCTCCGCAGAATGAGCAAACCCCAGTTGGTGTAAAAAACAATACGCCTCAAGCATATCATCCGTAATCCATGTCCCTTTCTGTTTCCGCCTCGGTTTTTGACACAATGTGACTACTTTACGGAAGTTATGATCATAGGTAACCCTGAAAATGTTCTTCCGTAATACCTTCTGCATACTCCGGGAAACCTTGAGTTCCTCCAGGAACAATACGAATCGCTGATTGGGAGACCACCAGATAATGGGATCACCATCGGAATACCATGGGAAAATCCCCTGGCGATAAGCCTCCAGAAGCCTGCCGGGTGAAAGGTCGCCGCCGATGGCAAGAATCCCGCTCTCCGATGCAAGGTGCACGGGGGGAAATGTGGTTTCGTCACCCAGTCGAAAAATAGGCATGAGATAGTTGATATCTTTTTAAAAGGCAGGGGATACTATGATTACCCTTCAATGACCCGCAAAGCCACATCATCATTTTCAATATCCGCAAGAGCAGTGCCGCCCTTATGCAGTTTCCCGAAAAGCACCTCATCCACAAAGAACCGTTTTATCTTGTCCTGGATGAGCCGGGCAATCTCTCTTGCCCCGAACTCCTCAGAATAACCTTTACGGCCAAGCCAATCATAACACTGGTCGGTAACCTGCAGTGATACATTTTTCTCCTGCAACTGAACTGAAAATTCACCGATGGCCTTTTTGACAATCAAGAGAACCACTTCATGGGTCAGGCCGTTGAAATTTACTACGCCATCGAGTCGGTTTCTGAACTCGGGGGAAAAGATTCGCTCCACCGCCGTAAATACTGCATCCCGGTTGATGGTCTTGGCCTCGAATCCGATAGTTTGCCTGCCCATCTCACGCGCTCCCGCATTCGATGTCATGAGGACAACCACATTGCGGAAATCCGCTTTTCTTCCGCTGTTATCCGTCAGTGTTGCATAGTCCATAACCTGAAGGAGGGTGTTGAATATATCAGTATGGGCCTTCTCGATTTCATCGAGGAGCAGGACAGAATGCGGGTTCTTCCTTATAGCCTCTGTAAGGAGTCCACCTTCTTCGTAACCCACATAGCCCGGAGGCGCCCCCACAAACTTTGCCACGGTGTGCTTCTCCTGGTATTCACTCATATCATAACGGTTGAGCGGCACTCCGAGAGTATCAGCAAGCTGGCGAGCCAGCTCAGTTTTACCCACACCCGTCGGCCCCACAAACAAAAGAGAGGCAATGGGTTTATGAGGTTCACGGAACCCTACCCGTGAACGCTTGATTGCCTCTACCACAAAATCAATCGCCTGATCCTGCCCAAAGATCCTCCCCTTCAGACTTGTCTCCAGATCCTTCAGCTTGTCAAGATCGGAGGAAGAAACGTTTCTCTCAGGAATCCGGGCGATCTTTGCAACGATCGCCTCAATGTCATGGTTATTAATAATCTTTTCCGTAGATTCATCAGCATCCTTCATATTGGCGAGAGCGCCTGCCTCATCAATCACATCGATCGCCTTGTCCGGCAACCTGCGGTCATTGATATATTTATCGGATAATTCCGCAGCCGCCCGAAGGGCCTCTTCGGTATATGACACACGATGATATTCTTCGTATTTATTCTTGAGACCCTGCAGAATCTTGAAGGTTTCATCTGTTGTAGGCTCGGATACTTCAATTTTCTGGAACCTGCGGGACAGGGCTCCATCTTTCTCAAAATATTTACGGTATTCATCGTATGTTGTGGAACCAATACATCGGAGCTTTCCCGAAGCCAGTGAGGGCTTCAGGATATTGGACGCATCCAGGGAACCTCCGGAAACAGCCCCTGCACCGACAATATTATGAATCTCATCAATGAAGAGTATTGCCTTTTCCTGTTTCTGAAGTTCCGCAATCACCCGTTTCATACGCTCTTCAAAGTCTCCCCGGAATCTTGTACCGGCTATGATCGCACCCATGTCCAGGGCATAAATCTTTGAACCCTTCAGGCGTTTCGGAACCTTTCCATCGTCAATGAGCTGCGCAAGTCCTTCGGTAATAGCCGTTTTCCCTACACCAGGCTCGCCGACATGTACCGGGTTATTCTTGAATCGCCGGCACAGCACCTGAATGGTCCTTTCAAGAATATCCTCTCTCCCAATCAGGGGATCTATCTCGCCGGCCCTCGCCTTGGCCGTCAGTTCAGTCGTGAATGCCTTTAATATCTTGTTTTGCTCTGAATCCTTTTCCCTGGAGGGCTGTTCAGATTCACCTTCATCCCTTTTGCTATCCTGCTTTTGCGTATCCGTCGCTTCAGGTAATATGGAAACACCGTGAGAGATATAATTAAGCAAAGCAAGTCGAGTAACACCTTCTTTTCTCAGGAAAAATGAGGCATGGGATTCTCTTTCATCAAAAATGGAAACGAGAACATCTCCTAATTCCACGATATTCTTCTGTGCTGAGGTTGTATGCCATACAGCCCTCTCCAGAACATTTTGAAATCCCAGTGACTGGACGGACTGGGCGTCACCCACAACGGGATTGCTCTCTCGGAGATGCTTTGATAATACTCTTTTTAAATGCTCCGGATCGCCACCGCATCTTTGGATGATTTCGGCCCCATCATCAAAGAAAAGTGCGGCGTACAGAAGGTGTTCCGGTGTCACAAATTCATGAGACCGCGTATTGGCTTCAGCATAAGCGGCCATGATAATTTGATTGAGACTTTCACTTATTTTCATAGTATTTCCCCGATGGTCAGGCCTCCTCCAATGAACACTTTAGAGGAAATTCTCTCCTCTTCGCCATGCTATGGACATGAGCCACTTTGGTGGAGGCAATATCATACGTATACACCCCGCACATACCCGCCCCTTTTTTATGGACATCAAGCATGATCTTGGTCGCTTCCGCAGCCGGCTTGTGGAACACAACCATGAGTATTTCTATCACAAAGTCCATCGTGGTATAATGATCATTATAAAGTATAACCCGATACATCTTTGGCTCTTGCAGAACAGTGTCGGGTTCTAGCTTGATATCTCTATCATTCATTGAATCGGGATCAGGGTACTTCGGCATATAAATTTCCCAAACTGTAAATCAGCAGTTTTCTATTCACTCTTTTGTTGAATAATATAAGACAAGGAAGACAGTCTGTCAATGGGGTTATTTGTGGCAGTAGATGATGAAGTGTTATCAAAGATAAAGAGGGGTCTTTCGACCCCTCTGCCTTTTTAATGTTATTTTATAGTGAACACAATCCGTCTATGCACCTTCTTTGTACTTGAATGAGATATTGAGTCTTACCCTGAAGGACGTTATTTTCCCATCTTCAACGGTAACGTCCAGCTTTACAACCTCCGCAACTCTCAAATCTTCGAGTGACTTTGAAGAGGTTGTCAGGGCGACCTGGGCAGCATCTTCCCATGATTTGGGACTTGTTCCAACAATTTCAATAATTTTGTATACTGACATACTATGCCCCCTCCTTTCTCTTGACCGTGTTAAACGTGTTAACCTCACCTCACTTTGAAGAAGGATAGCATAACGATACTATTTGTCAAGTAAGTTCATAAGGCAAAAACTTTATCTTTGTATCCATTAATTTCTGTGTTAAAAAATGATACCTATGAAACGGGTGAGAAAGATAGTACTTATCGCGGATATAATCAGGATACGCTTTTAGGAGATAACCCATGGGCAAGATAACCGCCGTTATTCCGTTCAGTGCGAAGTCATATTTTACAGGGATGATTCAACCCTTGATGGAATCACCCTTGATTGACAAAGTTATCGTTCTCCATGACTCGTCATTCAAGTCACCATGGCCGAAATGTGAAGGCATGCAAGCCGAATCCCTGACTTCGGGCAAGGCGCTCAATAAACTTATCGAAAAAATCAGCACAGATTTTCTCTTCATACTCACTCAATCTCAGGAAATTCATATTACACCCGGCGCCCTGGAACGTTTTATCGATGTAGCGGAATTGACAGATGCAGGTATGGTCTATTGTGACTATTTGGAAAAGAAAAATGGAGAACTTATTGAACATCCCCTGAATGACTATCAATCGGGAAGCATCCGTGATGCATTTGACTTCGGGTCTGTAATCCTTTTTTCTATCCCCGCAGTTATCCGAGTATTCAATAAATACGGCGCCATACCGGAGGTAAAACACGCCGGTTTATATGACCTCCGATTGAAGCTCTCCATTGAACACCGACTTTTTCATATTCAGGAATTTCTCTACACAAAGGGTGAAATAGACGAAACGGGCAAAGAGGGATCGTCACGTGAAAGCCTGTTCGATTATGCCGACCCCCGCAACCAAGCCGTACAAAAAGAAATGGAGGAGGTTGTTACACGGCATTTAAAAAACATCGGCGCCTGCCTCGAACCGTACTTTAAGAAGGTACCCGTCTCAGAGCACAAATTCCCTGTCGAGGCAAGTGTGGTAATTCCGGTACGTAACCGTTTAAGAACAATCACGAACGCGGTACAAAGTGCTCTGTCTCAGGAGACGAACTTTCCGTTCAATGTTATTGTTGTTGATAACCACTCCACGGATGGCACAACACCAATCCTGGTTGAGCTCTCTCAACGTTATCCCGCACTCAAGCATATCATTCCATCACGATTCGATCTCAGTATCGGAGGGTGCTGGAACGAGGCGGTCTTTTCGGAATTTTGCGGTCGCTACGCCGTTCAGTTAGACTCAGACGATTTGTACAGCAGTCCTGAGACGTTGCAGAAGATCATCAACGTATTCCGAAACGGCGACTTTGCAATGGTTACCGGATCTTATACGCTCGTTAATGAATTGCTGGAGCAAATACCACCCGGTTTAATCGACCACAGGGAATGGACCGACGCCAACGGACGCAATAATGCGTTGCGCATCAACGGCCTGGGAGCCCCGAGAGCATTTGACACTGAGCTTCTTCGCGCTATCGGATTCCTGAATGTCGGCTATGGAGAAGACTATGCGATAGCCCTGCGGCTGTCACGAGAGTATCGGATAGGCAGAATTTATGAGAGTATCTATTTTTGCCGCCGATGGGAGGGAAATACCGACGCCGCACTGTCCATTGAGAAGATTAATCGTAATGATGCGTTCAAAGACAAGATTCGTACGATCGAGATCATGGCGCGTCAAAAGTTGATTGCGAAATAAGACCATGCTGATCGACAACCTGCTGAAACAAAGAATTTTTACATCATTCAACAGTAATGCTTCCGAACCGTCACTAGCTGCCCTTTGCCTCGAACTGCTCACACAGCAGAAAACTTCGTGGCAAGAACTCTCCCATGGATATATTGCCATGGGCAATATACGTGTGCGTGAGCTCCGTTGCAGTGGATTTTCGGTAAAGCTCCAGTTCAATCCGGCAAGGATTATCAGCACTGCGGCGCCGGTTGATAAAAAATCCATTAATAAAAGGCCATGCTTCCTATGTCTCGAAAATCTCCCTGATGCGCAACGGTGTATTGTATACCGGCATGATTTTATTATACTCTGCAACCCTTATCCGATATTTCCGAAGCATTTTACAGTTTCCCACATCAGACATATTCCCCAGTCTTCAGAAGGCGCCCTTCCGGCATTTTTGTCATTGGCAAAGGATTTCGGTCCGGATTTCAACATATATTACAACGGACCACAAAGCGGGGCTTCCGCACCGGACCACATGCATATTCAGGCAGCTCCGGTCGGGGTACTGCCGATCGAGAAAGAAATTCAGGACAGCGACAAACGGATTCTCATGAAACGTGGAGATGGCATATCCCTCTTGAGAGTAAAAAACGTGGGGCGGGAAATTATTATTATTGAAGGAAATAATTATGGCGCCGTCAGTACCGCTTTAATGAACGTTATTTCGGCGCTGAAAAGTGTCCTGTCAACACCCGATGAGCCGATGCTGAATCTCCTGTGCTCATATAACAGAAATGCATGGCAAGTCGTGATTTTCCCGCGACGCAAGCATCGTCCCGACGTCTATTTTTTACCGGGGAGTGAACGGATACTGATCTCGCCGGGATTGGTGGATATGGGAGGGGTTATTATAACCCCGATAGAAAAAGATTTTATCGCCATCGATCATGAGCTGATTCAGAACATTTACAAAGAAATTTCCGTGGACCCCGAAACGATTCAAAAAGCAATTGAAGCCGTATCACTTTAAAGCCTTATGAATATTCCCATAATCGACAGTAGTATGACCTTTGAGGAAGCCGTTTTTGGCACAAAAGCACCCAAGGAGGTTATCGATTCCTTATGCCTTATCACTGTATGCTACCGGGCTTTCGATGGTCGATTACACCAGGGGCAACTTGTCGTTCACAGGGGTGTAGAAAAAGAGGTGATCGAGATTTTCGAGATAATCGAACGGTTAAAATTCCCCATAGCCCGGGTGGTCCCGATTGTGAAATACGATTGGTCGGACGACATGTCAATGGCAGATAACAACTCCTCCGCCTTTAACTACCGCTTCGTTTCGGGCACGGAAAGGTTATCACACCACGCGTATGGAAAGGCTGTAGATATTAATCCGTATCTGAATCCCGTCATATACGAAAACGGACGGATTGATCCGCCAGATGCAATCTATGATCCGGAAAGATCAGGAACTCTTTCCGAAACCCATTCCATTGTGAGGGAATTCCTTAATCGGGGATGGCGGTGGGGAGGATATTTCAGGCCATCAATAGATTATCATCATTTTGACAAACCGGATTAACCCGCCCAACCATAATTCCGGTCATCATTTTTCTTCTGGAGAGATACTGATACAAAGTGGTAACGGAAAGAACAATCATCTTCTCGATTTTCGATGCATGTAAAAGATGAATCCTTCTCCCGATGCGGACAGCCAGACCGACATGTACGACATCCAATCCCTCGATACCGGTAGTAACGGCGATAAGATCCCCGTTCTCAATTCCATTCTCGAACCGTCTTAATTCAGCTTTTTTAATATAGGACAGCGACCTGCCGGACAGGTTCATTTCAACAGTCTTCATATCCCGGAACGATCCATCAGTGCTCAACCCGGTATAATCATCCCGATGCATCGTCATAAAATTGATTTCTTTTAAAAAAGGTTCCCCTCCCTTTTCCCCGGTAATATCCTTGACAACCCCTTTACGTTCATTATCGAAGAGCCAATCTGAAAAATAATGAAGGCGCGAAGAATATCCGTTTACTATACCATTGCGGTAACGGATTTTTTCCAACTCGGCAGCATAGTCCTCGAAGGTGAATATTTCCTCCCTGATCTGCCTTGCCAGCACCACAACATTTTCGATAAAGGTGAAACAATCGAATCCCCTTAAGTTTATGACAAGGCTCTCCTCACTTTCAATTTCAAGTGTATTGCTCACATAAGGAAACCCAAGAAAATATTTTCCCACATTGAGCATCAGTTCACTGATTGATTGTGCTCTCTTCCATTTCCGACAGGCAGAATCAATCAGGTCGTCATAAATAATACGATCTGCTGAACGATAAATCACTATTAAACCTCCGCATTATCCTCAGGTATTACCATAGTGAGATATTTTTTTTCATCATACGTCGAACCCGGGTTGATCGAAATCAGATGTTCTTTTTTTACCACTTTCTGAACGTGAGTGTGTGCACATATGTGGTATCTTACCTTGGGATGTAGTAAGAGCATGTCTCCAAGTCTATAACTGCCCATAAAGGCATTGCAGAAATTCAATCCGGGAAAATCGTCCAATAATGTTAACATTTCCACAAAACCGATGTGATGGGTAACGACAACAATCTGATCCACCTCTGATTCAAGCGTCCGTATATCTTCCTTCAGCTTTTTCAGGAGTTCATTCATATAGTCACTGTCCGTTTTGCCAAGCCTGATAAAACGGACATCATTCCAGATAATATGCCCGCCAAATATCTTTTTTTCGTATGATGAACGTGGTGGAAGTTCTTTGGGAGCAAAAGAATAATCATACCAGGAGCAATTGCCCGCAAAACCGATATCATCGATAATCTCCGGATTCTCATCCAGGAGTTGAAAGCCGCATCCCTTGATTCTGTTTTTCATGAATTCAAGATGACTGATCGTACCACCTTCATGGCTCCAGTATTCGTGGTTTCCGAAAACTGCAAGTCGCACTGGTGCAATTGTTCTGAAATAATTCAAACATTCTTCCAGTTTCGGGGAGCCAAACCCCACCGTATCGCCCGCCAGTACAAGGACATCCGGTTTTTCAGCTTCCATGCTTTTTATAAATTGAAGGAATGCCTCTTGTTCCGTCTGGTTCCGTATCAGGTCGTAATGGATGTCACCGGTTGCAACGATTTTCATAATTCTTTAAAATATTGAGGAACGATCATAATCTTAAAGTTTGCTATTATTTAAAAGTTATCGATATAAAAATGCCTGATAATCCTTCTTTAGATTGATTCTATCATGTCATCATATAAAGTCACAAGTGAAAGGACATACAAACATAAAATTTTGTACCACTGATAAAACTGCTGTAAATTATTACCTTTATAACTGCAAAACCTATCAAAAAGAGTTAGCAGCCCTTCAGAAAATAATTTACAAATCACCATTAACAAAAATTCTAAAAATAGTGTATAATTTAAGCATTCAATCGCTTCTCTTAAAGAGATGTATGATGAAAGATAAATATAAGACAAAAAGGCAGCTCATAAAAGAACTTGAAGAAATGCGCCAGCTTGTTTCAGAATTGAACGCGGGAGAATGGAGGCACAGGCGGGCGGAAGAAGAACTGTACGCGGAGAAGGAAAAACTCCAGTCCATTATAGATGCAATGGTATCCGGTGTAAGCATCCAGGATTTAGATTATAATATCATCTATCAAAATGAGGTATTGAAGAACGCTTTCGGAGACCGACTGGGGGAAAAATGTTACCGGGTCTACGAAGGTAACGATACAATTTGTGACGGATGTCCGGTGAAAATGGCATACAGAGACGGTAAAGCCCATACATCCGAAAGAAGAGTAATAATGCCGACCGGAGAACTTACCATCTGGGAAAATACAGCGAACACCATCAGAGACGCCGGCGGGAAAATTGTTTCCTGTCTTGAGATTGCCAGGAATATAACCGAACGTAAGCGGACGGAGGAGGCATTGCGAGAATCTGAGGAGAAATATCGATCCCTGGCATCATCTGCAGATTCAATGTACCTTGTAGATAGAGATTGCAAGTATCTGTTTATGAATGAAAGACACTTAGAAAGGTTTGGTCTTCCCTGGGATCAAGTAGTAGGGAGAACGTATAGTGAGGTTCATTCAGAGGACGACGCGTGTGAATTTACCCAGTATGTGGAACATGTATTCGACACCGGCACATTTATCCAGCATGAGCATGAAAGTGAAAGAGACAGAAGGTATTTTCTCCGGACATTCAGTCCTGTTAAAAGTACAGAAGGAAAAACAGTAGCTGTAACTGTTGTTTCAAAGGATATCACTGACCGTAAACAGATAGAGGAAAAACTCCAGGAAAGCGAACAGCGACTGTACAACGTTATTCAGGGTTCCCCCCTTCCTACCTTTGTAATCGGGAAGGACCACAGGGTGCTCTACTGGAACAAGGCATTGGAAGAGCTCAGTGGTATCAAGCCTGAAGAAGTCATCGGCACAACACATTATTGGAGGGCATTCTACGGCAAGGAGAGGCCGTGCATGGCTGACCTGCTGGTGGATCAGGCGCTGGAAGCGATTCCTCAATGGTATTTTGAAAAGTATATGAAGTCCCGCTTGTTGGATGAGGCATATGAGGCGACGGACTTTTTCCCGGAACTG
>JAPLJS010000019.1 GCA_026388545.1 Deltaproteobacteria bacterium | reverse complement strand
GGGCAGACTGATCGGGCATATTGTTATCGGTATAGAAATGCTGGATGCCAAGATTGCCGCTTTAGAAGAATTCCCGGAGCACTTGGCTATGGAACTCCGGCATCTCATACTGAGCCATCACGGCACTTACGAGTTTGGGTCGCCAAAGCGTCCGAAGACTCTGGAGGCTTTGATCGTGCATTTTATTGACGATCTCGATGCCAAGGTTAATGCCTTCCAGGAATTCATTGTAGATTCCGACGATGATTCGAACTGGACTCCCTTCCACAGGTTGCTTGAAAGGTTTATCTATAAAGGATAGAAAAAACCGGACGGCTTCTGTTCATACTTCTCAATACGATATCAAGGAAAGAATTCAGGTCCTTTTAATCATCTGATTATTTAAAAAACTGTTTTAACTTCGATGTTTTTTTGCATCACATCCTTCCGATCCTTTTCGGGCAGCAGGCATCCATCCAGACAATGACCGACGCATTTACCATTGCAGGGTTCAGTATGAACCGTGATGCTGGTATTGGGGAAGTGATTTTCAATGCTTTTGGATAACTCATCGGTGATGTCGTGAGATTCCTCAACAGACATAGTGGGATCTACTTTAATATGGAAGTCAACAAAGCGGAAATTTCCGGCCTTGCGCGTGCGCAATTGATGGAAACCATGTATGAGCGGCCGGTGTGTCACGATCAAATGGCGGATCCAAGCCTCTTCATCTGCGGGAAGCTTAACATCCATCAAATCCTGGGCCGATTGAAGCGTCAGTCTATATGCGGCTCCTATAATCAACAACGCGACACCGATTGCAGCGATCGGGTCCAGCCAGTGGATTTTAGGGTCAGTTGAAAACTGGTGACCTGCCCAGATCAGGGCAAGACCTGCCATCACGCCTGCAGATGTATAAACATCGGTTCGCAAATGCCAGGCATCGGCCTCCAGGGCTATAGAGTCAGTTTCTTTAGCCACCCTGAAGAGCATTTTTGAGACGATTATATTAAGCACCGTTGAAATTAACATCACACCGATACCCCAGCCGACGTATTCAATCGGCTCCGGATTCATCAATTTATTTATGGCCTCAAAGATAATCCAGCCAGCGGCCAGAAAAATCAGCAATGCCTCAATGGTACCGGAGATGTTTTCAACCTTCCCATGGCCAAAGGGGTGTTTTGCGTCGGCGGGTATGCTGGATTTGCTAACGGAGTATGTGGTTATAAGGGACGCCAGAAGGTCTACTCCAGAATGGATTGCTTCAGACATTATTGACACTGATCCAATCATCAGCCCAACAGCAAGCTTCATGACCACAAGGGCGGTATTTGACGCTACTGAAAGCAGTGCGACGTTTAATTTACGACTCTGCAAACTCATACAAAAAAGTATTATCCAGGAATGGGATGTTATGTTTCTCTTTCAATAACGAAACACAGCCGCTACGGATGTATCGTCAGGCATTTTTTCGCGAGCGATGGAAAAGACACTGCCGCCGTTCAAGAAAGTCTGAATTGCAGAGAAATCCAAAAGACCCTCACTATCGGATTTCATTGTCCGGTGTAATTGTACCTCATTGCTTTCCGGGTCAAAAACCCCCCATGGTTGGTGACCTGTGGAGATAAAAAGCAAACCGACCCGCCCATGATATGCTGCGGGGACGATTTCTTTTATATCATTGGATGTTAACCCCGTACCGGAAGATTGCCTGTATTGTGCAATAGCATCATCTTCAGCCTTCTGAAAATATGGTTTTATAATCTGCAATGCCTGTTTATGCAATAGTTCCGTGCTTATTCCCTTGGGATTTCCCGCAATTCCTTCATCAATAAGAGAAGGATACGTATTTGCTTCTCTATATATGGGGAAGAGATAATCGACACCGGCCAGCACCAGAGGCACCCGTTCGTCTTTCAGGAGGCTATGTAACCCTCTGTTGATCTGGCGGAAATATTTTAAAATGTTTTCCTTCATATCATCCAAGTTCGCTCCCCCCCCCGAAAGCATAGATCCACGTTCGCCGCCCCTCGATGTTCCTCTATGAAAACGGACTTGCTTTTCCAACTCATCATAGTGAAGGGCGTCCGCAATATTCTTTGGAATTGTTTCAAGTTCAATTTCTCTGATGCTCTGTTTTGTACTCTCATAAAGACGGATCTCGTTTTGGCTGAGCGTTAAAATATAGAAGCGCCCATCGCTGCCGAGGACCGGCAGAAGAGGCCTGACATGAAAACGGTCGGCGACGACTATCAGTTCATCAAAATCAATCGGTAGACAGTAGTAACTAAATACATCGGCAGACAAAAACACGGCAAGACCGTCACTCTGCTGTCGCCAGAAAATGACATTACCTAAAAGTCCGGAAACAGGTTCAAGTAGTGCCTTTGCCTCTGCGGTGCGGAGGCCACCGTCGAGTAATTTTTCCTCAGCTTCACGAAGCAAGTTTCTGAGTCTGATTTGATTTTGCTGAAGTTCAGCACCCGTACGATAAGTAGGCATAAACAATGAAATGCAAGGAGCCTTTTGTTTGTTCATTAAAGTCTTTAGTTCATAATTCGATAGTGATTTCATATACTTAATCTCCTTTAATGCAAAAACTATTTCTAATTATGACCTATTACGGGAATTTTAGAAATTTTGACAAATGAGGTTCCCGGTTAATTGAGCCACACCTCTTTGTTAGAAAGGGGATTTTTGTCCCGGATGGTAAGAGTCATTCACAGACAAATACCCCGGGCTCAAAAAATGTTTCAAGCTGGTAAGGGTAAATTTCCTGTTTATTTTCCATTTGATTCTTGTTTGCCCTTAGAAAGGGTATCAATGGCCGATTTGACAAATTCGTCGGTCTGTTCGTGATCAATAATAGGATGGTTTTCGAGCTCTTTCTTCTGGCCCCTTATTACTTTCCTTCTTATCTCTTCCATTATATCCCGCATCGTTTCCGGATAACCCATTTTACATCTCCATACCATATAAGCTATATACTATTATTACCTATTCTGTTTCATTATGCAATGTCTAAGAAATGTAGCAATCATTTCCTTTAAGCCCAGCGAAGACTCCATATTCACTGCGAAGTATCCTGCTCGAAGAATGACGACTTCGTAAGAAGTCCATATGCTGCATTGCGCCATACCCCAGAAGACTTTAATGAAGCCTTCTGTTTTTTTACCCAGGTGAGGGCTTTTTTACGGGAGCATTAAGAATAAGTCCACTCACTTATTAAATATTTACATAATAATTACAATACAATGGATTAAATTCAAAACAGCAATTTATTAAATTTTGGAGTATTATTTCTTCAGGTGAGGTCTTATATGCGCTTTTCATCGATTGATGATGTTTACATAATTCATTTTTCTATATTTTATTATAAAGTATAATGCTAATAGAAAGCAACTTTTTAAAAATCATGTTTTCATAATGTCAAACTCTATGGAATCGAAAAATCTTACCATTTCTATCGCTTCATGGGCGGACGTCTTACCGAAAGACTGGAATGACTGGAAATGGCAGTATAATAATCGAATACATACTATTCCTCAATTGGCAAGCGTTTCCAACGTGACTCGGACGACTCTCGAAAAATGGAGAACCGTGGTCAGATCTTATCCCTTCAGCATCACACCGTTTTATTTTTCTCTAATGAATGTAGCGGATGAAAATGATCCCCTTCGTATTCAATGTTTCCCTGATCAGAAGGAAATCGATTTTTCGCTCGGCGGTGTGGCTGATCCCCTTGAAGAAGAGCGGGACATGCCTGTTCCAGGTCTGGTACATCGTTATCCTGATCGTTGCTTGACGATCATCACAAATACCTGTGCAACATACTGTCGACATTGCAATCGTAAGCGAATGTGGAAGAGAACCGGAACGGAAGATAACAGGAGATATCTCCCGCGCATGATCGATTATATTTCTAAAACGTTGAGCATTCGTGAAGTCATCATTTCAGGAGGCGATCCCCTGACCATGGAAGAAAGTTCCCTTGAGTGGTTTCTCGGATCTTTACGTTCTATTCCCCATGTAGAGGTCCTTCGTATTGGAAGCCGTATTCCGGTGGTTATGCCGATGAGGATTACCCGACAACTTTGTTCCATGTTGCGTAAATACCGTCCACTTTGGTTTAATACCCAATTCAATCATCCAAATGAGATTACACCGGAGGCGGCACGTGCCTGCGAAATGCTGCTTGAGGCAGGCATCCCTATCTCAAATCAGTCTGTTTTGCTTCGAGGTGTTAACGATAATTACGAGACGATGCGGGATCTCCTTTATGGCCTTCAACGAATATCAGTCAGGCCTTATTATTTATTTCAATGTGACCCGGTAAAAGGTACGGATCACTTTCGCACTGATATTTATTCGGGGATAAAGATCATGGAAAAACTATGGAGAAATATATCAGGACTTTGTGTGCCGCAGTATGTTGTTGATATCCCGGGAGGTAAAGGGAAATTCCCTCTTTATCCGCTTTCTCTGTTTTCTGAACCAAGGCACTAAGACAGATGGACATTTTTTTGACAAGAGGGGGGAAGTGAATTAAGAAATCCATGATTATGATGAAAGGAGAGAAATTGTAACATGTATAATGCAAGTGATTTGAAGAAAGGGTTACGGATTAAAATTGACAATGAGCCTTATATCGTTACCGAATTCAACTTTGTAAAACCCGGAAAAGGCCAGGCTTTGTACCGGTCCAAACTGCGAAATATGATTACGGGGGCACAGTTTGAGCGGACATTCCGGTCAGTGGATAGCTTTGAACCGGCGGATCTCCAAGAGAAAAAAATGCAGTACCTTTATAAGGAAGAAGGAAAATACTGTTTCATGGATAACGAAAGCTATGAACAGGTTTTTCTTACCGAAGATCAAATTGGGGAAGCAAAAAATTTCTTGATTGATAATTTGGAGGCAGAAATTCTTTTTTTCGAGGATAAGCCTTTGGAAGTCAGCTTACCGAATTTTGTTGATCTGGTTGTCGTGCAAGCTGAGCCTTGGGCTAGGGGCGATTCGGTATCGGGTAAAACAAAGCCGGTAACCCTGCAAACCGGTTATCAGATTCAGGTACCTCCTTTTGTCGAAGAAGGGGAGAAGATCAGGGTTGATACACGGAGCGGTGAATATCTTACAAGGGTCAAGGAATGAACCACCGATGGAAGAAACATGGAGACTGTCGAAAAAACAGGATACCTTATGGAAACGCGCCAGAATGATCCATGCTGTACGGGATTTTTTCATCAGCAGGGGTTATTTAGAGGTAGAAACTCCCAATATGATTCCGGTACTTATTCCGGAATCCCATATCGATGCCATTTCCTGTGGAGATTGTTTTTTACACACATCACCCGAACTATACATGAAGCGACTTCTTGCGGCAGGTTATCCAAGGATATTTCAAATCTGCAAGTGTTTCCGTGAAGGGGAACGGGGTTCATGCCATCTTCCTGAGTTTACCATGCTGGAGTGGTATTGCCAGGCGATAGATTACCGTCTGTTGATGAAGGAGTGTGAAGAATTGATCATATCTGTTGCCCATAATCTCGGGTATGGTGATGTTATTCCTTACCAGGGGCAGACATTACGGTTGCAGAGACCATGGGAGAGTATATCGGTAAGAGAGGCCTTTGCCTTATATGGACCGATGCCGATGGATAAAGCTCTGAAAGAAGACTGTTTCGATGAAGTGATGGTCAGTTATATCGAACCTCACCTGGGATTTGAGCAGCCAACCTTTATCTATGATTATCCCGTTTCGAAGGCAACCCTGGCAAAAGCGAAGGAAGAGGAACCGGACTTAGCTGAACGATTTGAGTTATATATAGGAGGAAAGGAGATAGCCAATGCTTGTTCCGAACTTACTGACCCCAATGAGCATTATATACGATTTGAAAAGGTACAGAAATATCGCCGTTCGATGAATAAATCGGTGTATCCGATATCAGAACGTTTTTTGCAGGATGTTGTTACAATGCCGGCAGCCGCCGGAATTGCCCTTGGTGTTGACAGATTAGCCATGATTTTTACTGATTCACCCATAATCGATAACGTTGTAACGTTTACACCGGAATTACTGTAATGGTTTTTACTGTTTTGTTTTTTTTAAGATGCCTTCCAGAAATTTGATTGGTCGTGAAAAATCCTCTTGTACAGACTGACGACTTCGTAAAAAGTCCAAAAGCTTTCGGCGTGCTGCAATCATCGTTACTGCGGCATACATCTATGTACACCTTATTCCCGATATTTACGCATTGAAACTTACGCTTTTCCCAAACCGCCCATCCCGTGCCCAGTTAAAGTCTCTTTGCGGGATCGTCAATAGTCATTATCCTAAATATATTGACAAGGACATTTTTTTCAATTACAGGTAATCCCGTTAATAATTGATTCAGGGAGAATAAAAGTGAAAGAGATTTCGTCTGTTAGTGCTGCAAGCCTGGGTGGACATTTCCATGGCAGTCTTCTGAATATGATCCTTGATGCAGGAATAATGGTGCAGTTTGTCCTGCTCCTGCTCCTTTTCTTTTCCGTTGTGTCGTGGGCTATAATTTTCATGAAATATAGAAGCATTAAAAAAGTTAAAAGGGAAAATGATATGTTTTTAGATGCATATATGAAGAGTAATAAGCTCTCTGATATTTTCCCTGAATCGAAAAAATATAAAAATTCGAGTATTGCTGAAGTATTTCAGGCCGGCTACACGGAACTGGTCAAGATCACCAAGGTTATCAGAGAGTCAACATCTGCTAAAGAAAACGATGAATTAACCGGGCCTCATTTGGAGATGAAAGGAATAGATAATGTTGAGAGGGCTTTAAACAGAGCATGCAGTTCTGAGTCAACAAAGCTTGAAAGTACTCTTGGTTTCTTGGCTACGACAGGAAGCGCATCGCCATTTATTGGCCTGTTTGGAACAGTCTGGGGTATTATGGATACGTTCAGATCCATAGGCACAAGAGGTTCAGCAACCCTGGCTGTTGTGGCGCCGGGCATTTCTGAGGCACTTATTGCTACTGCTGCAGGTCTTGCTGCTGCCATACCGGCTGTCATTTTTTATAACTATTACCTCAACAGGATAAAAAACATGACAATGGAAATGGATAATTTTGCTTCCGAGGTATTAAATATTATTGAACGATATTATGTGAAAAAATAGAGCATGTTATGAGAAACGGAAGAAAACGTAATAATGAAAGCAAGCTTTTGGCGGACATCAATGTTACCCCACTTGTTGATGTCGTTCTGGTTTTGTTGATAATTTTTATGGTAACAGCTCCAATGCTCCAGATGGGTATAGATGTAAATCTTCCCCGGGTAAAATCAAAGAGCATCGATGTGACGGAGGAAAAACTTGTACTGACAATTAACAGTGAAAAGGAGATATTCATAAACAAGAATAAGATATCTGTTCCTGATCTCGGTGTAAAACTGGAAAGTATCTTTTCCAACAGAATCGATAGAGAGATTTTCATGCGGGCGGACAAGAATGTTCCTTATGGTTTTGTGGTTGAGGTGATGTCTGCGGTTCGGAAGGCCGGTGTGGATAAGCTGGGGATGATCACAGAATCGCCAGAGGAATCAAGATGACATTTTGCAGGATGATAACGGATGATAAAGGAGCACTATGACAATTATATCAGCCTCAAAAATATGATTGTTATATCTCTGTTGCTTCATGTTATTGTGCTGTCCATCATTTTCTTTTTACCTTCACTTCCCTCTCCAAGATGGACCTTCGGTCCTGTTTATTCAGTTCATCTGGTCGACTTTTCTGAAGATTTCCAGGGAAAGAAAGCGACATCGGCAATTTCGGGAGAAATCAATGAAACAATTTCGACTGATCGTTCTTCCATTTTAAAAAAGCACCTTGATACTACCCCATCTGTTCCTATCAAGCGAATAGATATTCAAAAAAAACAGAGTGGCAATGTCGATAGAGCAATCGAAGACGTTAGAAGGAAGGTGGTTTCTTCGGCGAGCCAACCGAGCCAAATGGGTGATGCGGAATCGAACGCGAAGATGAACACGTATTACACCTTAATCTGGTCTCGGATCAAAGGGAAATGGGCACTTCCGCAGGGCATATTACCGAGGGAAAACATTGATGCGATTATCCATGTGAGAATCTTGAGGAATGGAACTGTGGTAGACATGAGTTTTGAAAAAAAATCAGGTAATCGATATTTTGATGAGTCCGCAATCAAGGCTATCAAAAAGGCAAGCCCTTTTTCTCCTCTGCCTGAATGGATTAAAGATAACAGTATCGAGTTGGGTATCAGGTTCCATTCATCGGAATTAAGATAAAAAGTGGAAGAATTGTGAATGCAGGGTTTGTTATGACGATGATTAGTGATGAAACAATGAGAAGGAGATGCTTATTAAAATTATTTGTGTGCTTGGCGGGTATGTTACTTATTTTATGCGAGGCCCATAGTGCCGTAGGCAAAGTGTATATAGACATCGACTCACCCGCATTTCAAAAATTTCCCATTGCAATTACGGATTTTAAAAAAATGAGCGTGGAAAATTATCAGGGAGACCTCTCAAGCTGGTTTTCCGATACGCTGGCAAAATATCTTGGGATGACAGGGTTCTTTACCATAATCAGTAAAAAGGCTTTTCTCGAAGATCAAGCGCAGACAGGTTTGACGGCTGAAAGTATCAGGTTTGCCGACTGGACTGCCATCGGTGCAGAATATTTGGTAAAGGGGACTTTCCTTTACAACGGCAACGGCAGGGATCTGGTTACAGAATGTTATCTTTTCGACGTTATAAAGGGAGAAGTTATTACCGCCAAGCGATACACGGGAAAAATTGAGGATAGGAACGAGATGGTGCGGACGTTTGCCGGTGAAATTCTCTCTGCCCTGACAGGGGATGAAGGTGTATTTAGTACAAAGATCGCGTTTGTACTGAAAAAGGGTCAAAATTCAGATATCTATACAATAAACTTCGATGGAACCGATCTTACCAGAATTACCAACTACAAGTCCTTAGCTCTTTCGCCCCGCTGGTCACCTGACAGAAAATATATTTCATTTACATCTTATAAAGATGGGAATCCCGATCTCTATATAAAAGCCATAAACGGTACCGCAACGGCTGAAAAAATCTCAAATTACGAAGGGATCAATCTGGCTGGCTCCTGGTCGCGGGATGGCAAGAAACTGTTGCTAACCCTGAGCAAGGACGGCTATGAAAATCTTTATATGATGGATCTCGATTACAGACATCTTAAACGTCTAACGAATAATTTTGCTATTGACGTTTCCCCTGCCTGGTCACCTGATAATCGAAAAATTGCCTTCGTTTCAAATCGTTCAGGTTCGCCACAAATATATTTAATGGATACCGACGGAAACAATATGAGAAGAATTACTTATAACGGAAATTATAATACATCTCCATCATGGTCGCCGAAGGGAAATAGAATCGCGTATGAAGGGTTGGTAAACGGCCGTTTCCAGATATTTTCTATCGATGAGGACGGCAGCAATCCCTTGCAGCTTACCTTTGATAATGTAGATCATGAATCCCCTTCCTGGTCTCCAGAGGGTAGATATTTAGTTTTTAGTTCAAAGGGAAACGGCAAGAGTAGAATTTGCATAATGAATACGAATGGCTTAAATATAAGAATATTGTATGAAAATGTCAACGGTTGTATCAGTCCCTCTTGGTCTCCTCGAATAAAATGACCCTTACTGTAAAAAATGTCGCCGGAAATGCGTTAAGGGGCTATCATCCTGAAAATTATTAACTTTTTATTGGAGATATCCTTTCTTTAATTACGAGAGTTTCTAATATGACTGATATACAGCAATGTAACCAATCGTTCTGAAGTTATAATCGTGAATTTTAGAATTTTTATGGTTGACCTTTAAAGTGGATTGTGCTTTAGAAGGTCTCGGATTATATAAATAACCCAATTTAACCCAATAAAAAGAGGAGGGAACATAATGAGGAAGAATTTCGCAATAATAGGGATGGTCGGGTTGGTCCTGTGTTTTTCGATTATGGTTATGACTGGGTGCGCAAAAAAGTCGGTAGTAAAGGGGCAGGCGGTTACGACTGAAGAAAAAGCTGCAGTGAAGACAGCCGGCAAAGATGTTGTGAAAAAGGAAGAAACTGCTTCAAAGGAGGTTAAGGCAGTTACTGTAAAAGAAGCAGAAGAAAAGGCAGCTTTTGAGGGAGAGGCCACAAGAGAAAAGGCCACTGTAGCAAAAGAAGAAGGTGCATTTAAAGATATTACATTTGATTTTGATAAATTCAATCTCATACCCGAAGCCAGGGAAACTCTTAAACAGCATGCGGATAAACTCACCCAAAATAAAAATTATAATGTGCTCATTGAAGGGCACTGTGATGAAAGGGGGACAACCGAATATAACCTTGCCCTCGGGGAAAGACGTGCTAAGGAGGCCATGAAATATTTTGTTGAACTCGGGATTGATGGGAAAAGGATAAAAACGATAAGTTATGGTAAGGAGAGGCCCTTGGATCCAGGACACGGGAGGTGCAGCGATTGAAAAAAAGTATACCCTTGCTTTTACTTGTCTGTTTCACATTCACACTAGGGTGTGCGACGACAAAGGACCTGCATCGGGTTCAGGGAGACCTTGATCGGAAGATTCTGACTTTAAAAGAGGATGATGCCGGTATCCGGAAGGATATTGACAAGCTCAACGAAGCGATAAAGGCTTTACGAAAAAGTCAGGCAGAAGTTAATGCAGACATCACTGAAATGAGAGACAGTATCCAGAATCTGAAAGGGGTTAATGAAGGATTACGAAAAGACATCTCAGCACTGAAGGAAATAAAAGAAAAGCTCGACAGTGTATCGTTCAAGATAAATTTTATAGAAAATTTCCTTGGCATTGGAAAGAGGGAAAACCACTCGGAGGGTGAAAAAACAGGGAGAGTCGCCGCGAAAAATGCCATAAAAGGGAAAGGGGACAAGGAATCGGTATATGCTTCAGCGTATGAAACTTTTAAGGAAGGAAAGTATGAAAATGCTAGGGGGGAGTTTCAAAATTTCCTGAAGCAGTATCCTAACTCAGAATATTCCGATAATGCCCAATTCTGGACCGGGGAAACGTATTATTTTGAGAATAAATATGAAAAGGCTATCCTTGAATATGAAAAAGTGGTCAAAAACTATCCCAATGGGAACAAGGTTCCATACGCTTTGCTGAAACAGGGTCTTTCCTTTTTGAATCTCGGTGACAAATCAAGTGCAAGACTGATTCTTCAGCAAATAATAAAAGATTATCCCAACACCAATCAAGCAAGAATAGCAAGGGCAAAATTAGTCGAAATTAAGTAATAGAGTAAACTGAGATTTAATTCCCCATTACCCACCAATTTATTGTATCAGTCCATAGAAATAGGCCTGATGCCGGGAGGGGGTTGAAGATCGAATTGCGCCGTATCAATTCCTGTTGCCGTCTGAACATCAGAATACCGGATAATGATGTTTTGTTTATCATCACCTCCGGATGCAATTATAACCCTCTGCGGCATAGTCACGTTTCCTACACTGTAGTGTCCTGTGAACTTGGCACTGTACAGTCGAGAGTTATTACCATCAAATAGATCGACCCTGACGAGGTAGTATTTCTCCGTATCTATCCAGAGAGACTGAATTCTTCTGTTTTCAGACACAATGTCAATGCGGTAGATGTCCCCTTCGAAAGAACCATTCAAGGTAACCGATTTTTCTTTTATTTTAGGATGTGTGCCGAGTAGGATCGATGTTATGTCTTCTACTTTAAGTCCCGTGGTAAAAAAAGGAAAAAAATGTATTAAATTTTTTGTCGTTGCCTGCCCGATGTAGAATTCTCCCTTGTGTGGCAAAAAAACTTTCAGGATATTTTCATGAACGGACAAGAGGAGATCCGGTGGACCAAAAACCGGGATTGACTCTACTCTGAATGAAGACGGCTGTTTTAACATTACGGCAACTTTCAGGGGGTACCTCTTCTCAGAAACATTCAGTTCAATATGTGCAATAGCATTCAATGTTTCTTTGAAATGATCATCCCGGTCAAGTTTTTCCAGAACATCCTGGGGAGAGGGAAAATTATTTTTTAATACGCGGTCTGAGAGCGGCGGTTTTTTAACGCTGCATCCCGGAAAAATAAAAAAAAGTGACAGGATGAAAAGCAGTGGCGGTAAAATTCTTTTGATCATCAGGGCATTTTTGCTTTAATGAGTTCATCGATCTTTTTTTGCAGGTCATTATTGCCGGGATTCAATCTCAATGCCTGTCTGTACATTTCGATGGCCTCGCTGACCTTGCCGGCCTTTGTGTAGGCATCACCCAAGTGTTCGGCAATAGTTGCATCATTAGGCACGGCATTCAATGCCTCTTTCAGGTATTTTATTGCCAGATCCAGCCTGCTTTGTTTGAAATATACCCATCCGAGACTGTCAATCATATAGCCATTTCCAGGTTTTAAGGTAAGAGCTTTATTGATCATTTTCTCTGCTTCGGCAAGACGTATACCCCTGTCGGCGAATGTATAACCCATGAAATTAAGAGCCTCCGCGTTATCCGGATCAAGTTTCAAAACTGACTCCATTTCATGAATACTCTCCTGAAAGCGGTTTGTCTTTTCATAAAGGACACCGAGACTATAATGAAGGTCTACACTCTGTGGCAATACTAAAAGACCTTCTTTTAAGGTTTCCTCAGCAGGTAATAGTTTTTTATTGTCCTCATAAAGGGTGGCAAGATAAGCATAAAGTCCAGATATTTGTCTGTTGCTATTTATTGCTCTTTTCATTACGGCTATAGCCTCATCAATCTTGCCACCCTTTTTCAGGATCATTCCGATTTGAATCTGTGCGTTTCCGTAAAGTTCTGAATCTACCGGGATCATTTTAAATTCTTCGATGGCCTGATTATGAACCTTCTTTTCTTCATACGTTGAGGCCAGTAAATATCTCGCCCTGTGGTCATGAGGATTTCCTTTTAGTAAAAGTAAAAACGCATCAATAGCCTGTTCATACTGGTTTTTTTCAAGGTAAACATAACCGAGATTCAATCTCGCCTCTCTGTTGTTGTTATCAATAGTCAATATTTCTTTAAATTCTCTTTCTGCTTCGCTTAATTTGTGCTCTCTGAGAAAAATTTCTCCCAGTTTTATCCTCACATTTATCCCGGTTGGATGGATATCAATATAACTTTTATAAATTTCAATTGCCCGGTCGGTCTTTTTTTGCTTTTCATAAAGAAGTCCCAAATCTATCAATGCAGGTTCAAAGAGTGGTTTTATGGCCAGAGTCTTTTTGAAACTTTCTTCTGCTTCTTCGTAGCGTTTCATTTCGGTTAATATCTTTGCAAGATAATAGTTACCTGTCAGATGGTCTGGATGGATGTTGATGAGATTCTTGAAAATCTCGAAGGCCTTTTCGTAGTTCTTATTTTCTGCGTAGATAGTTCCAAGGTATAGATAGGGAACTGAGTTTGAAGGATCCAGCTCAATTACTTTTTCATATTCTCCAATTGCATTCTTATAATCTTTCATGTTCAGGTACAGCCCACCGAGAAGGAGACGGGCATTTATATTACCCGGGTTGTCAATCAGAGTATTTTTACAAAGGAGAATGGCTTTTGGAATTTCTCCTTTTTCAATATAAAGGGAGATAAGTTCATTTGTGAGGAATGGGGATTGAGGATCAAAACTCAGGGCTTCCTCATATTCCTTTATGGCTTCGTTAAGATTTTCATCAAGGATATGCAGCACGCCAAGAGAGTAATGATAGGTCGAGTTGAATGATGGTCTCTCTTTCCCCGTGGCAATGGCCGCATCTTTCCCTTTAAACGAAGAAAATGCGCACCCTGTCACACACCATAAAATAATGATAAGTAAACATTTCTTGTTAAATGTATTTCGCATATTAATCTGTTTGGTTCTTTTCCCAATTAGATGCAAAAAGGACTTGAGGATTCAAGGATTTAAGGATTCAAGTGTCTGTTTTCCGACGATTTTATAAGTGCCTTGAGTATCCTTTCCACGTCTCCTTTATCTTCGTGTACATTCTTCAATTACGCGGATTTAGTATAACCAAGATGTCCCGTAAATAATGTTTGGTTCTCTAACTAATAGTTTAAACATTCACTTGAATCCTAAAGATGGCGACAATTTTTTCGGAGATTAACCTGAAATTATTATGAATCCCGCCCCCACCTCATTTTTGCCCCATACCGGTTTCGAGCTTCCACCGGGCTATGCTGCAACTCAGTTTTTCAAGTTTTTTTTCATAATATCCAAGCCTTTGATGATATCTATGGCACTTTTTAACTGATTATCCTGTATTGAAATGTCCTGTTCTTTTTTTATAGATTCGTCAATATTTGCACCATTTTCCCTTTTTGGCTTTATATGGTTCTTGAGATCCCGTTCCCTGATGAAATCGTCTGTTGATTCCCTGTCCTCAGAGGGCCTGGAGTATTTTACAATGACATCTGGTTTTATTCCCTCTGCCTGGATTGATTTGCCATTTGGTGTGTAATATTTTGCCGTGGTAAGTTTCAATGCGGATCCGTCTTCGAGCGGGATTACGGTTTGTACGGACCCCTTTCCGAAAGTTTGGGTACCGATTACCAAAGCTCTCCCGTTATCTTGAAGCGCTCCTGCTACAATCTCAGCAGCGCTGGCAGTACCTTCATTTACCAGGGCAACGATGAAACACGTAGGCTCATCACCATCGTCTTTCGCTAACGACTTCGTTTCCATGCTTTTTGTCCTGCCCATGGTTGAAACAATGATTCCCGACTTGAGAAAGACATCGGCTACTCCTACTGCCTGATTTAATAGGCCTCCGGGATTATTTCTAAAATCCAAGATAAGTCCTTTAAGCACGCCCGCTTTCGCATTGATATCCTTTATTTCTTTCCTTAAATCATCAGCTGTTCTTTCCTGGAACGAAGAAACACGGACATACCCGATATGGTCATCGTAGATCTTTGATTTAATGCTTTTTATCTTGATAATGTTCCGGGTTATCACGAAATCTTTTGGCTTGGGCATGTTTTCCCGCATAATGGTTATCGTAACCTTTGAATCTTTTGGCCCTCGCAGTTTTTTGACTGCTTCCATTATCGTAATATCTTTTGTGGATTTCCCGTCAATCTGTATAATTTGATCGCCTGCTTTAACCCCGGCATTGAATGCCGGAGTATCCTCAATAGGTGAAACAACAGTTAGTACATCTTTCTTCATAGTGATTTCAATACCGATACCGCCAAAGATCCCTCGTGTTTCCACCTCGAGTTCTTTGTACATTTCTTTAGTCATATAAGTACTGTGGGGATCCAGAGATTTCATCATTCCGTTAATGGCGCCCTCTATAAGTTTTTTTGATGCTATTTCCTCAACATAGTTTTTCTGCACCATATCGAGTACTTCATTGAAGGTCTTTAGATTCTTGTAGATACTTTTGTCCAGCGCAGCCGATACTTGAGAATCTCCCTGAAGGCCAAGCAGTATTAAACAGGTTAGTAAGCACAGAATTGAAAACACTTTCTCATGCATAATTTTTTTCATTCAAACCTCCATTACGACCCTTTGTGAAAGGTTTCTCTTTAAAGGGGTTTCTCTTCTAACTCCCCCTTGATTTTCTTTGAAAAGTGCGTTATCGTATGCTGTTGGCGGGAGAAAACAGAAAATAATTAATCAAAATAATATCGTATTCTCTGCCGAACGCAGGAGACTCATTCATCATTGATGGATGAGTCTCGGTTATTATCAATAAGTACTGTTGATCATGATAGCACTATTTACGATCAAATTTCCATAAATTTTTAAACTGCAGGAATGAAAATGGCGATTTGGCGAACCTGTTGAAGATTACTGATTGAGAAGGCGTTTGACTAAGAAAAACATAAAATTATGAAGATGTCGTTACTAAACTGTGGCCTAAGAAAAACAGATTATGCAATTATGTTGGGTTGTTGTGTGGACTTTCTGCCGATATGAATGTAACACTTCCATTTATTATTCCCCCTTCATCAATGACTAATTTATAGCATCTGATCTGACCTCTTACGTCGGCTGACTTTAAAAGTGCAAGTGTATCTGTGACGATAATGTCTCCTTCAAAAAATCCGGCAATGGTTAGAGAAGTTACATTCACCTTTGCGGTTACACGGCTTTCTTTTTCTGTGAAAACAGTTTCAGCCAGTAGTGTACCTTCTATAATTCCTTCAACGATAAGATGTCCTTTAAAATGCAGAACTCCTTCAATTTTACTATTTTTGTTTATTATGGAAATATTGTCTTCAGTGCCTTTCACCAATTATTGTTCCTTTTTTCGTTAACCCTTCACGTTGAAAGTTTCTTTTAATACAAGCTTGCCGTCATTGGAAAATACAAAGATCGCAGCAGAATCATAAAAATAGTGTGTGGATATGTCTCTTGTGATGACTTTTTGTTTAGAGATGGAAAAGGGTTCTCCATCTCTAAAATTTTGTGGAGCTCCATTTACAAGAACAGTTTGAGGATAAGCAAGCCAATGTTCAGATCCCAAACTTTCTGATTTCAGAATAATAAATATATATCCCGATACCGTTGAATATGTTGAGGTTCTGTTTTTCAATAAAAAGGAATAGCGGAATATTTTTTTTGAAAGGTCAAAGCGTGCCGTAAAATTTTCTATAGACAAGGTGTAGGATTGTATGACGGAATTGCCTGTCGTAGTAGTAACTTGTGTTTCATTGTTTCTTGTATCGGGGGGGGGATTTCGAGATTCAATCTTGGCCGTAAGTTCCTCTTTATTTAAACTTTCGTTTCGATTGTGAAGCAGAACTGCAATGAGGGTAATAACGCTTATTCCAATAATTGTTAAGAGACAGATTGTTAAAAAGCTCATTGGAAACTTAAAGGAACACAATCGCCTCTCGTCCTCTATTATAATAATGGTGAATTTTTTTTGTTTTTTGTTTATGAGCATTGAAAAACGGTTTCACGAAGAAATTATTCTGAATGTGCCTGTTTACATTACAACTTTCTGTTTAGGATATCTTACTTCTTGTGGTAAAAATAAAAGGTCTCTACCACTGAAGAATATAACAGTAATATAAATCTCATCATATTATTTGATATATTCATGATATATCTTTATAATCACTTATATATGTTGTCAAGGTTAAAGAGAGAAACTTTTGGGGAATCGAATATTTCATCATCAGACATTTTCACTGAAGCAATCTTATCATTATGTCACACTGCCGAACAAGAAAAGGCATTGATAACAACGGGGATATTCTGTATGAACGTATTGTTGATACCGCAGTTACGATCAAGAATCGGTTGAAAAGCATACAACGAAGGAAAAACTCCAGAGGCGAGGAACGCAGATTCGAAGAATAAGCCTTCGCTCCGAAAAGCGAATGCCGAGGAATGAGGTATGCATTGATTTACGCTGCAATAGTGAGAGATGATGTATAACGCAGCAGCGGCATGTCTTTGCGCAGAAAGGGGAACTATTTTTTACAATGTCGTTAATAGTGAGAAATTTCTTTTAGGATGCAATCATGGATATAAGATCACGGATAAAAAAAACAATTATTTTCTGTGGCAGAATGATACCTATGTCTCTTACTGTTTATGCAGTTTTTTCCATGAGTGATGTAGTGCACAATATTGGTAGTTATGAAACCGTTTCATTGTCTGTCAATAATGTGTTTGCGCAGCAACAGGCAACTGAAGCAGTACCTCTAAAAGATGAAACGAAAAGTCCTTCGACTCACGATAGTAGTCTCATGAATAACTTGTTGGAAAAACAGAAACAGCTTGATAATCGAGAGAAGATACTAAAGGAAGAAGAGAGGAAAATCGAGGCGCTGAGAAAGGATCTTGTGGAAAAAATGGAGGCGCTTAGGGCTATGGAGGAAAAAATGACGCCTTCACTCGAAGTTCAAAAGGCGGAGAAGGATAAAAAATACCAGGCCCTGGCAAAGATGTATGAAGCAACTCCTGCCGAGAAGGCATCAACAATATTCGAAAAGATGGACAGAAAAATGGCGGCTGAAATTATGCTGCGCATGAATAGCAAAAAGGCCGGTGCTGTTTGGGCGAATATCAATCGTGACATAGGGGTGGAGATTGTCAGGGAAATAACCGCAACACACAGTATTGACGCCGCCAGTGCCAAAAGAATTGCTCAAGAAATAACCGGGACGGGAGTGATTAAACCGGAAACTAAACAGAGTGTGGTTGCAGAGAGCACCCCGAAAGCAGTACCGAAAATTGCCGCATCGAAGAGGGACAAACCTAAAAATATCCGGTCTGAGGCATTCAAACCATACGCTATACAGATCAAGGCGGTTCGGGATATTCAGGTAGCAAAGGAGTATACGAAAATACTCAAGGAAGAAGGCAATGATGCTTATTGGTCTCGGATGAATGTGAAAGATGGCGGAACGTTATATAGAATTTTCGTCGGTCATTTTGCCAGCCGCGAGGAGGCACTTACGTACATGAAAAAAAAGGATATCGTAAGCAACTACCCTGGCAGTTACATTCAGAAGAACGAACAGGTACTGCCTGAAAAAAAGAAAAAGCGAAAATAACTGTTTTATGAAAGTCCAAAAGCTTAAGGTACGTTTCATCTCTCGTTATGTTAGCGTGTATGAATCTACGCCTCACCGGGAAGTCACCGCCCATGGGCGGGGAGCTAGCTTTAAAATTTTCTGATTGGGTTATGGTATGCTTAAATTTATGCAGATTCGCCTGCTGATGCGAATGAGAGAAAGGTGGGTTGAGTTGGTGCTTGGTGAGGAATGCAACTGTTCAAATTCAATTTTAGACCGCTCAATTTCTCTGTAGAAAGAGAATATTTTGAAGTCATATAGGTACGATATTATATAATTTTTATAAAGTAATTTACAATCTCTTCGTCGAACTGACGGTTGATGTTTCTTCTTAACTCACAAACAGCTTCTTCTCTCTCCATTGCCTTTCGGTATGGGCGGTTATTCGTCATAGCATCGAAAGAATCGGCAACGGTTAAAATCCTGGATAGAAAGGGAATATCAGAACCCTGGAGTCCGTCTGGATAGCCTTTGCCATCCCAACGCTCGTGATGATGGCGGATTATTAACCTTTCAGTATCTAAAATTGGAAGCGGCTTCAGAATGCTTTCTCCAATCACGGAGTGATTCTTGATAACATCAAATTCTTCATCGGTAAGCCTGGCGGGTTTAAGCAGTATATTATCCGGTATCGCGATTTTTCCCACATCGTGTAGAGTTGCCGCTATTCTCAGTGATTCTAATTCGTTGGGGGAGCAGTTCATGGCTTCTGCGGTTTTAACGGCAAGATACTTTGCCCTCATTGAGTGCTCTTCTGTATAATAATCACGGGCCTGAATTGACGTGACAAGAGATTCAAAGGTACTCAAGAGATTCGTATACAGGCTTTCGTACAAAAGCCTGTTTTCAATATTAAGAGACGCCCTGTTAGCAATGCTCTGGATATAATAAAGGTCTCTTTCTGTATAGACATGCTCATTTCTCTTTCCTGAAAGAACAATGACGCCAAAGACCTGGTTCCTCATTTTTAAAGGAGCGCAGATGACAGATGAATATGCAGTATTCTCGATAAGATTTTGAAGTAAAGGGTCTTTTCTGCGGACGGTTTCTTTGAGGATAGGATTCAGCGATGGGATGGTTATGCTTTTGAAAAATGCTTTTGATACCCCCTCTACAACAATGGCATCAAATTCCTGATAATCTTTATCATATAAGAGGATGGAACAAGCCTCCCCACCGATGACCTTCAGGGCCAGATTAACCATTTCTTGAAATATTTCGTCATTGTTTCTCGCGTGTTCAATCTTGTCATATATATAACTTCGTGTAGATAAGTCGCTTATTTTATTGTTTAACGTTGTGGATGATGTTTGGTCGCCGTATTCGCCCAACATGGTTTTTGCCCTTAAATAGACATCAACTTTATAGAGGAGGTCATCAATATCGAAGGGTTTTGCGAGGAAATCTACTGCACCGGTCTTCATTGCTGAGACGGTAAGGTCGATAGTCGGGTATGCCGTAATAAGAATCACATGCGTGGTCGGATTAATTTCCCTGATCCTGTCCAGGAGCTCCATACCATTCATGCCAGGCATCATGACGTCGCATATTACCAGGTCAAAACGTTTTTTCTCCAGCTCTTCCAAGCCTTCAACGCCATCACACGCTTCAATTATTGTATAATTTCCGGATTGACTAATCGCATCGACGACAAGCGATCTGGTGGCGATATCGTCATCGACGACCAGTATAGATTGCTTTTCCACACTGATACCATTCAACCTGAACAGACATAATTGATCGTGCGTGTTTTCTGCGGAAATGGGCACAGGATTTGGCTCTCAGAATTTATTGTTTGTTAGATTTCAGAAGAATATCCATCAAGCTGTATGAGATTTTATCATAAACAGCTGTTTTATCTGCGGAGTCTAGGGTAACCACATCGACATACTTGTCTCCCTTGCTATTATCTGCCGGCAGCATTGAACCAGCTTTGACCTTGTTCTGTTTACTGTATGCCTTAAGAATATTATCAATCTGGTATGATGAAATTGTCATCGTTCAACTCTACTCCGTATATTGAAATCCTTCGTCTATTTTATCGGAAAATAATCTTAAAAACTTTAACTATTTTTTCAAATAAAGTATTAGTGTCATAAAAACTCAATTATAAATGGTTATTGTATTAATATTCTGTTTGACTATTAGCGTGTTTTTTGTTCATATTCATTTCGTTTGACCGTGGTTGATGAACGTGGAATAAATCAAAATTTTAGCGGAAAATGGGCGGCTTGGTAAAAGCTCTATGGGCAAAGTGAGTGAGTCTCGAGCAATGAGGCATAAAAAGACTTACGCTGTATATAGCTTTTCTCGTGCCAGGTATGGGGCAAGGATAGGGAACAACGTAGCATAAGCTTGCTCCTACACAGAAAGGGGACCTTTTTACAATGCCGCCAAGTTGTTTTTCATATCGTCATAAGTTAGAATTATCTTGAAGAATATTTTATGAAAAAAGGTAAGATATTAATAGCTGAGGACCACGAACTCAGCAGGGAGAATCTTTCTGAATTACTGAGAAATTGCGGTTATGAGGTAACGGCCGTCGAAGATGGCCGACTGGCCAGGGATGCCTTTATTGAAGATAAGTATGACCTTGTCATTACCGATTTAAAGATGCCAAATGTGGATGGTCTTCGGCTTTTAGAATTTATCCAAGAAATTAATCCTGAAAATATCGTCATTATCATTACCGGTCATGGCACCATTAGTACAGCCGTAGAAGCAATGAAACTCGGCGCGTTTGACTACATCACAAAACCGCTGAAGGATGATCTCGTGACATTGACGATTGAAAGAGCGTTATCCTACGCGAAACTCAGGGAAGAAAATATTACGCTCAAGAAAAATTTAAAAAAAAGATATGATTTCGACAAGATGATCGGATACAGCGATGAGATGAAAAAGGTCTTTGATACAATTGAAAAGGTAGCTTCTTCGGACAGCACGATCATGATATACGGTGAAAGTGGCACAGGTAAAGAATTGGTTGCCAGGGCTATACATTTCAACAGTGAGAGAATCAACTCCCCCCTTGTTGCCGTGAATTGTGGGGCTATTCCTGAAGAACTTCTTGAAAGCGAGTTGTTCGGTCATGAGAAGGGTGCTTTTACAGGAGCCATACGAACGAGAATCGGTAGATTTGAATTGGCGAATGGAGGGACAATATTTCTTGATGAGATCGGGGATATGAGTCCTGCCCTGCAAGTGAAGGTTTTAAGGGTACTTCAGGAGAAACAATTTGAGCGCATCGGGGGTGTTAAGACGCTGCAGGTTGATGTAAGAATTATTGCCGCGACGAACCAGGATTTGGAAAAGGCGATAGCAGAAAAGAGATTTCGAGAAGATCTGTTTTACCGTATTAATGTCATACCGCTTATTCTCCCTCCACTGAGGGAGAGAAAAGTTGATATACCGATTTTAGCTAACCATTTCTTGAGAAAGTTTAACAAGTTAAAGAGAAAAGCAGTGGTAAGAATCGTTCCTGAAGCGATGGAATATCTGCTGAGGTATTCATGGCCTGGAAATGTGAGGGAACTGGAGAATTTGATTGAGATGATCGTTGTTTTAAAGGAGGAAGGTGATATAGAGGTTGCTGATCTTCCCGGAAAAATAATGACGTTACCCCCTGTGGGCAGCTATATCAATGGTATAGAAATAACAGATCAGGGGATTAACTATAACCTTCTTATTGATCAGCTTGAAAAGGACTTACTTTCCAGGGCCTTGGAAAAAGCGGGGGGAGCAAAAAACAAAGCTGCAAAGTTACTAAACTTAAATAGAACAACTTTTGTTGAGAAAGTAAAGAGATTTAAAATTGGTCAGTAGGTCTTGATGTCTTCATAAAAAAATCCGGTACTTTGTTGCTCATTATCCCTTGCTCCTGAAGCGTACATCTAAGTACACTCCATTCCTCATGATGAGCGCCTCTGCATCGGGGTTTTTTGCGGAGCTGTATACTATAGCCCCGTCTGCAACTTTTCCCCTCGATACAATTTTTTTCTTTCTGCTCATCTCGTCTGCTTTAGAGAAATCCTTCCTATATTGGCACAAGCAGACGTTACTGCGAGAAAAATACGACTAAAAGGCGAGAAGCCCCCGGCAAAAAATATTCATTGCAGAAGACCGAGCTTGCAGGAGGCATCTCGGTCAAAAAATTGGCTTGAATGATGACTATTTGACATTAAATGCGTGCAATAAAGCGGTTTGATGGAGAGACAATACTCTTTTAAGGTCATGTTTATTAAAAGAAATTCGTGGCTATAGATAGATGGTATATAAATTGCTAAAGCCTCTAACTGGCATATTGGGGAAAGGTTTATCACCATGACAAAAATACCCACTTCGAAAAGGGTGCGTGAAAGATATCTCGATAAAAATAGTGTGTGTCCTCACATTGGTTATATTTGGAGATATCGAACATTGAAGAATTAAAGGCAATAGAGGTAAAAATCGCCAAGGTATTGTATAGTTGGAAATATGAAGAAGTTCATAAGTGTATCCATATTAATAGTGCTTCTTGTTTGCCAGTTAAGCGGGATAACTGCAGGTGGTGCTGATAATAAGCAGAGTCAAAATAGAGAGCAACCGGAGCGGCTGGCAACGGTCAGTCGTGGTACAGTATCGAACGATCCTTTATATGATCAGGCAATGAGTGACTTTCAATCAGGCAGATATTCGGACGCTTTGGAAAAGTTGAAAATGGTTTTGCAACAGGAACCCGGTGAATCTCCCAAGAACGAAAAGGTAATGAGAAATATAGCGGATTGTTACTTTTTCTTAGGTTTTCAAGGAAATACGAATAACCTCTTGGGCGCGGCTGATCTTTATAAAAATATTATACTGAAGTATCCGGCTTCTCGTGATGAAAATGCAGTTGCTCACTACAGAGTGGCAAAAAGCTATGCGGCGTTAAATTTTAATTATGAGGCGAAACGGGAGTTTGAAAATTTCTCCACAATGTATCCCGAATCACCCTATATCCCGGAAGTTGTATTCAGGATGGGAGAAATGCTCTACAAAACAAAGAAATTTAGTGAGGCCGCTGATAAGTTTGAAGAATATGTGCGTAAATTTCCTGGTGGAGAATATATTAAAACGGCTTATTTTAACCTGGGCGACTGTTACTCGCAGATTCATAATGAGGAGGCAGCCGGCAAATGGTATAAGGACGCCCTGGATAGGTGGCCTGATTTGCAGAACATTCCCGAAGCTGTCCTTTTAAATATAGGGTTTCATTACTTCAGGAGCATGAAATATCATGATGCCCTGAAGATTTTTTTCCTTTATATTAATGCATTCCCGGATAGCGAGAGTTACAAAGAAGTGCTCTTTGCTATTGCCCGCTCGTTCGCAGAACTTGATCAACTTCCCCTTTCCCTCAAGATGTTCAGCCTCTTAATAGAAAGATTCCCCAATAGCCGTGAAGCATTGGAAAGTGCTGTTATCATGGCAAATATGGGTGTAAAGAAGCCGGGATTGAAAGTGCCCTCATATTTCCACGGGATGCAAAATTACCGGGATCCGCTCCAGGCGTATACCGATCTGCTCGCCAAATTCCCACCCGGCGACATAGCTGAGGAGTTACTGTTTCAAAAGGGTTATGTCCTCTATAAAAGCGGTCGGTATAAGGAGAGTTTTGATACCTACAATCTTCTGCTGAGGCAGTTTCCCCAGGGAAAATACAAGGGAGAAGCTGTAAAGTATTTCCTGACGACTACCGATCGGCTGGTAGACGAGAGCTTTATAAAGGGAGATTATGCGGCAGTTACAGATACATACTTTAGGTCTCGAGAACACGGTCTGATTACGGGAGACAATTTCACGATGGCTTACAGTATGGGTGAAAGTCTCAGGCGGATAGGTCTTTATGATGAAGCGATGGAAGTCTTTGAGAAACTTTTGAAAACATGTGGGAGTGTTGCCGATAGGAATAAGATTGTACTGGCATTAGCTGATGTTGAGAGTGAAAGGGGAAATTATGAAAATGTCGAGAAGATATTGCAACAGTTGACGGTGTCGCCATTGGCAACTGAAAGAAGAATGACTGTCCATAACCGCAAAAGCAAACATCCGGGGAAGGTAACGGTGAAACATTCAGCGCCGGAAGGTCATATACAGAGACACATCAATAGAATTCTTGGGAATGTCTATTTTAAAAAGGGCCTGTATGATAAGGCCGCTCAAGCCTATGCCAAGGCTTTGGCTTCTGGCGAAGGTACTGAAGGTATGGCTGTGGTATATCGGAACTATGCTGAGTGCCTGAAGGCGACGAATTCGCTGTCATTGGCGATGGCAAATTATCAAAAGGCTATAGAAATCTATAACAGGGAGAGTCAAAAATACCCCGTTGCTGTCATTATTGATTCATATAGAGGTCTTGGAGATTGTCTGTACGAGATGAAAGAATACACGGAAGCGATATCTATGTACAAGAAATCGCTGGCAAAACTTGATGGTCATACCGAAGGCTTATGGTCAATCTATAATATGGGGCGTGGGTACGTAGAATTGAGAAACTCTGCGATGGCGGATAAGACATTTTCTGAGTTGAAAAGTAGGGGCGGTGAAGGCTTTTGGTCAAATCTTGCCGATTATGCGCTAAAAGATTACGGCTGGAATGAAAGATATGCATCGTCTCGGCATTAAAAACAAATGTTCAGGGAAACACGACGGTATCATGAATAATTCAGAAATGTCAGAAGATCATTACCTCTTCTTACAACGATCTTTTGATGAATTTAATCAGGCGACTGCCAGGCTTCAGAAGGCTTTTGACAATCTGGAGCAGAAGTTTGAAGAGATAAACAGAGAACTGGAAATTAAAAATGAGGAACTAAAGCAAACGATAGCGGAAAAGGATGAGGTAAAAAATTATCTGCAAAACATACTTGAAAGTCTTACCACCGGTGTAGTTGTCACAGATCTCGCCGGAAGAATAACAACACTGAACAGGTGCGCTGAGACATTTTTCGGTATCTCTCAGGATCAGGTTGTAGGGAAAAATCTAAAGGTTTTGCTTGATGATTTGAATATTTTAGAGATGAACGTCTTTGACTGCACCGACTATCCTGCGGACAGGGGGAGAAAAGTAACCCTTAGGGAAAGGATCGTAGAGATTTTCGGGTCTCCCATGAAGGCAGAGCAAGGAGAAATCATAGGGAATGTCTTTATCTTGCGTGATATTACCAAAATTGAGAAGCTGGAAGAAATGGCGAAGCGTACGGAGAAGCTTGCGGCAATGGGCGAGATGGCGGCAAATATCGCCCATGAAATAAGGAATCCTCTCGGTAGCATAGAGTTATTTGCCTCTTTGCTGATGAAAGATATTAAAGACGAGAAGCGTCAAGGGAGATTGTCGCACATCATCACCTCGGTAAAAAATATGGACAACAAGATATCGAACCTCCTGTTGTTCACGACGCAGAACAATCCCGTGATGAGGGAAGTTAACCTTCATCAAGTACTAAAGGAAGTACTTCGCTTTTCCGATCCGATTATCAGACAGGAAGACATATCGCTATCTGTGAAATATTCACATTTTGAGCCCTTTATCAGAGGGGATATAGAGATGCTCAAACAGGTTTTTCTCAATATTTTGTTAAATGCCATACAGGCAATGATGGATGGTGGATGGCTTGATATTGAAACAATTGTGTCCCATGGGCGGGAAGTCGGCAGTACAGGCGATAGAACCGTTGAAATCAGAATCTCCGACACCGGGGTCGGGATTCCAGGAGAGAATTTGAAAAAGATATTCGATCCTTTTTTCAGCACAAGGGAGAGGGGTTCGGGTCTGGGCCTGGCCATCGTCCATAACATCGTCCATATTCATGGGGGGGCTATCGATGTTGAAAGAAGGGAAAACGGCGGCACGGTTTTCAGTATACTCTTCCCCCTGGTTCAGGTGAGCACGATCTCTGAAGTAGCTAATCATTTTAGTATCTTAGGTGATAGACATGAATAAGAGGGTGGTTTTAATAGTTGATGATGATCCATCCATGCGGATGGCCTTATCCGAATCTCTATTGAGCTGCGGATATCAAGTAGAAGCCGCAATAGATGGTGCAGATGCCCTGGCAAAATTTAGTAAAGGAAGATTTGATATTGTTATTACCGATATGCGAATGCCGAAAGTAGGTGGGATGGAGGTGCTTCGAGGTGTCAAAAAGATTTCGCCGGAAACACATGTCATTGTAATAACTGCTTATGGAACAGTTAATACTGCTGTTGAGGCGATGAAGGAAGGGGCGTCTGATTTTATCATGAAGCCGTTTTCCCTTGATGACCTCGAGTCGGTTGTAAAAAATGTATTTTTGAATAACTCAAAAAAAGAAAATGAATTAATAAATGAGCAAGAAACTCAATCATCCATAAGAGAGATTATCACCTGCGATAAAAAGATTGTTTCGCTGCTGGAATTACTAAAGTGTGTATCAAAGAGCAAATCCAGTGTTTTGATTCAAGGTGAAAGCGGTACAGGTAAGGAGTTATTTGCCCGTTATATTTATCGCCATAGTAACAGATCCCATAAGCCCTTTGTTGCAGTTAATTGTGCTGCCGTTCCCCATAATCTTCTTGAAAGTGAAATGTTCGGGTATGAAAAGGGTGCGTTTACCGGTGCATTGCAGAGAAGATTGGGAAAATTCGAACTGGCCGACGGAGGAACCTTGTTGCTGGACGAGATTAGCGAGATGGACATGCAGCTCCAGGCGAAGCTTCTCAGAGCCATTCAGGAGGGAGAAATTGATAGACTGGGAGGCAGAGAAACCGTTCCTGTAGATGTGAGGATCATTGCAACAACAAACTCCGACTTGAAAAGAGACATTTCAGAAAAAAAGTTCAGAGAGGATTTATATTATCGGCTGAATGTCATACCGGTCAGCATACCGCCGTTCAGAAACAGAATGGGTGATATCCCTTTGCTCAATGATTATTTTCTGAAGAAATACAGTGAGCTTACGGGAAGAAAAAAGCCTGTCCTGTCTGATGAGGCGGTAGCCGTGTTGAAGAGCTATTCGTGGCCCGGAAATGTCAGGGAACTCGAAAATGTTATCGAGAGGGCCGTATTAATAGCTGATAATGGGATAATACGTCCAGAACATCTGTGCCTTGAGGGAGATGAAGAGAAGATTGGGGAAGCTGATTCAGCTACCGTTTCTCCCACGGGCTCTACTTTATGGGAGATGGAAAAGAGCCTCATTTTTGAAACACTCAAAGAGGTCAATGGGAATAAGACGAAGGCATCTAAAATTCTGGGCATCAGCGTTCGTACCATGCGAAACAAGCTGCATGAGTATAAAATGGCGGATTTATGAACAGGACAGTCAAAAAAATGCCTCTTTGTGAGGCCGGAAAAATTTTCCCGGTTATCGTAACATTGCTGATCATGTGAATTTTCCGCCCCTTTATGCGGGATCTTTGCAACGACCGGTGCATGATTGTTCATAAGGTTGAAGATAAGAGATAGTCTGAGGTTCTGTTTAAATAATGTGCGCAACATCGACATGCAGACCTTTTAGAGTTCTTTTGGTATATCCTTTGCAAAGATAATTCTGAAAAAGATATTTGTCGATTTTTCATGGCGCATAATAACCAGGGGGGATATGGATTTTCTGTTTGGGAAAACAATCAAGCTTTTGTCTTCCATGATGGATTTCCGGTCACAGAGGCATCAGGTAATTACCTCAAACATCGCAAACATCGATACGCCTGAATACACACCCAAAGATTTGATTTTCAAAGGTATTATAGGAGAAGAGATGCAAAAACAGTTGATGAAGACAGACAAAAGGCACTATAGAGGGCAGTTTGCAAATGCCGGTATAATAGAAGGTGAGATCACTGATACCGGTGATAGAGTGAGCATTGATGCTGAAATGGTCAATCTTGCGGAAAATCACCTTATGTATAATCTATCTGTTGAACTTTTAAGTCGGAAATTGAAAAGTATTAAAACTGTTTTAAATGAGGTGAAGTGATATGGAATTCTATACACCCTTTAAGATTTGTGGAGAGGGGCTTGCGGTTCAGCGGGCGAAAATGGATGTTATTGTAAGCAATATTGCTAATGTCCATACAACAAGAACCCCGGAAGGTGGACCGTACAAGAGGAAGGTAGTGGTTTTTTCCTCTGAAAAGGTCGACGGTAATTTTGAATCTAAGTTGAGAGATGCAGTAAGGACGGTAAAAGTCGATGGTGTTGAAGAAGCCGGAACAAATGAAAGCACCAAAATGATGCATATGCCCGGTCATCCGGATGCTGATGAAAGGGGTTTTGTTTCCATGCCGAATATTAATGTAGTAACGGAGATGGTGGATATGATGCTTGCCAACAGGGCGTATGAAGCATGTGTAACGGCCTTTGACGCCTCAAAGAACATGGCGCTCAAGACATTGGAAATAGGAAAGTAGGACGCAAGTAAAAAAAGGGATAAGTGTCTCCAGTCGAAAAAGTGTGGGAGGTAATTTCGGGATGAGTAATATATCGATTAAGGGGGATGTATACCAGCCTTCAACAGCGGCCGGCAAATTAAAAGATGCCGGTCAGGGGGGCAAAACAGAATTCGGCACGATCCTAACAAATAAAATAAATGAAATCAACCAGCTTCAATTAGATGCCGATCAGTCCATCACAAAGGTTGAACTGGGAAATTCCGGAAGCATTCAAGATGCAGTAATTGCACTGGAAAAGGCTGATATCTCATTCAGGACAATGATGCAGGTGCGGAACAAGATTATAGAGGCCTACCAGGAAATTATGAGAATGCAAGTTTGATATATATTTTAAACTGTTACGGTATTTAGTATGGAATCTCTTATTCATTTTTTTTCCCAGATATGGAAAGGCTTTAATTCTTTAGAGCCATCAAGAAAATTAACCCTCCTTATTATAGCCGCGGTCACTTTTATCGGTATTGGGACAATGGTCTATTGGACCAATAGCCCAGAGTATCGCGTGCTGTTTTCAAATCTCAGCACAGAGGATGCGGGAAATATCGTCGGGAGACTTCAGGAAAAAAAGGTCCCCTACAAGCTATCCGCGACAGGTGATTCTATCCTTGTTCCCTCTGAGAAGATTTCAGAACTGAGATTGGAACTGGCATCTTCAGGGCTACCACAGGGTGGTGGGGTTGGTTTTGAAATATTTGATAATAAATCTCTCGGCGCCACGGAGTTTGTGCAGCAGTTGAATTACCAAAGGGCTCTTCAGGGTGAACTCTCCCGAACCATAAACGGATTGGACGAAATACAGCACAGTAGAGTCCATTTGGTTATACCTAAAAAATCTCTTTTTATAGAGGATCAAAAAAAACCGACCGCTTCCGTTATTGTTAAATTAAAATCAGGCAGAACCTTACGTACGGGACAGATAGACGGAATTGTACACTTAGTTGCAAGCTCTGTGGAAGGAATGAATCCCACCAATGTTATGGTGGTTGATAGTAGTGGAAAGGTGTTGTCTCAGATACAAGATGAATTAAAGCTTGCGGGGATGTCGAATTCCCAGGTTGAGTATCAGAGAAATGTCGAGAAAGATCTGACGAACAGAGTCCAGTCAATGCTGGAAAAGGTGGTGGGTGAAGGCAAGGCGGTGGTGAGAGTATCCGCAGATCTTGATTTCCGGATTACGGAAAAAACGGAGGAAAAATATGATCCCGAAGAGCCTGTGGTAAGAAGCATGCAGCGTCAGTCTCAGAAATCAACTTCCACCGGGCAGACCGCGGGAGGCCAGTCAACAATCGCACCTGTTGGAGGCAAACAGGCCGGTACGACGACGGGGAAACAGGGACCGGGGAATGAACGATTGGATGAAGTTATAAATTATGAAATAAACAAGGTCGTTAGTAAAACGGTCATGCCGGTAGGGGAGATCAAAAAACTGTCAGTAGCTGTGTTGGTAGATGGGATTTATGTTAAAAATGATAAAGGAGTCGAGGAGTTCCAGCAGAGATCAAAGAAGGAACTCACGGACATGGAAGAACTTGTAAAAAAGGCATCAGGTTTTGATGCAAAAAGAGGCGATCAGGTTGTCATTACCAATGTTCCTTTCAATAAGGGTGAATTCGATACAGGTACGGGGAAAGAATCATGGCAGGAGAAAGTAACCACGTTTTATCCTGTAATAAAGTATCTGGTTATTTTGGCAGTGCTCATATTATTGGTTATTTTTGTTCTGCAGCCGCTGATTAAGATGTTGCTGGTAAGAGCGAAGACGCCGGAATATGCCATACGGGAAGCTCCTTCACTGTCTCCGGGTGAACTGGAAGGGATTTCGAGGCCATTGTCTATTGGAGACAAATCAATGACGGCTTTGACCGAAACTGATTTAGTCAGGCAGATGGCCAACGCGGATACGAGACGATTTGCTGAATTGTTGAGACTTTGGTTGCGGTAGAGTAAATGGATCGTAATAAAAATCATGAATGAAGAGAAAGTAGCTATATTGCTGTTATCCTTGGATGAGGAACTGGCTGGAAAAGTGATGAAAAATTTCAGCCCCTCAGAGATCGAACGGATCGGAAAGCAGATGAGCCAGCTCAACAGTGTGTCCCTGGAAGATGTCAATAATGTAGCCAAGGAATTTTGTACCCTGGCGAGGCAGAAGGGCGGGGTTCTGCCGGTTCATGGCGACACCCTGAGAAAACTCATTATTAAAGCTGCAGGAGAAGAAAAAGCTCATGATATTTTAGCCAGTATTGCAAGGACAGTGGGAAACGAAACACCTTACGATAATCCTTTAATCCAAAAATTGCAGGAAATAGATCCCCAGATATTGATAGATTTCACAAGGACTGAACATCCGCAGACCATTGCCCTGATCCTCTCATATGTGGGAACTGAACAGGCGGTGGGCATTCTGGAAGGTCTATCTCCTGAGATGCAGTCTGATATTGTGAAAAGGATGTCGACCTTGAAAAGTGTTCCTCATGAATTTGTAGAGGATATTGCAAACACACTTGAAAAAGAGATTATTGTGGGAGGTGTCAGTGACCTGCAACCCGGTGGGGTTGCCATGGTGGCTGAAATTCTGAACAGGATGAACCGAAACACCGAGAACACTATTATGAAATCGCTTGATGATACTATTCCGGAAATTGCAGCCGAGATACGCAAAAAGATGTTTACATTTGAAGATATCCTCAAACTGGATGATAAGAGCATCCGGGAATTATTGAGGGAAGTTACTACTGAAGATTTAGCGCGCGCCTTGAAGATAGTTGATGATGAAATGAGGGGTGTTATCTTCAGGAATATGTCAAAACGCGGCGCTGAAATGCTGAAGGAGGATATAGAAATGATGCCTCCCATAAGGTTATCGGAAATAGAAAAGAGCCAGAGAATTATCCTTGACGCAACAAGAAAATTAGAAGCGGAGGGAAAAATTGTTCTTATGCGCGGTGAGGGGGGTGACCAATTTGTCTGATAAGGTCATCAAATCTGAAAACATTACGTTCATAAAATCGGCTGAAGTTAAGACACCGGAATTTGTAAGATTTTATTCTAAAGAGAAAGGAGATGGGGAAACTAACGGCAGGAAAAAGGGGAAAACGGAGAATAATTCAGTAAAAGTCGAGATTCCCTCGATTATTGAAAGGGCTAAAACGGAGGCATATGCTCAAGGATATTCAGAAGGAATAAAAGAAGGTACTGAAGAAGAGAGAAAAAGGTTATTTCAGGCCACAGAAACCCTCGCAAATTCAATGAGGGAACTTAATAGGTTAAGGAAAGAAATCCTCGAAGGCAATGAAGAGAAAATATTAAATCTGGTTTTTTCCATATCTGAAAAGGTCATCAGCCAAGAAGTTTCCACAAACAGAGACATCGTTTATAGTGTTCTGAAAAGCGCTATAAAACAAGTACTTGATAAGGAAGGGATAAGGGTTAGACTGAATCCAGAGGATTATCGAAATATGATGGAGATAAATCCAGGGATTATTGATAGTTTCGACGATATCAGGAATATGACGGTTGTAGAAGACAACAGCATCAGGCGGGGCGGGGTTGTTATAGAAACATCGTTTGGTGAGGTGGACGCAAGATTGGATCAGCAACTTCATGAAGTGAGGAAGGCCATAACCGGTAAAAAGTGAAGGTTCTCTAATGAGGTGTAAAGAGTGAAAGAAGCAACGGCCGGAGCAATGTTCGATTTTGACAAATGTTTCAGGCTAATTGAACAAGTAAATCCTATCAAGGTTTTCGGTAAAGTAAGCCAGGTCATTGGTCTGGTGGTGGAGGGGCATGGCCCTTGTACTTCTATTGGAGAAATGTGTGAAATTTATACAAACGGCCATGAAGAGCCGCTCAGTGCCGAGGTAGTAGGTTTTAAGACGGGCAAGGTTCTCATGATGCCTCTCGAAACTATCCGCGGAGTGGGTCCCGGCTGCAAGATTATATCACTTGGGAAGAAGGCGGATGTCAGAGTCGGGAGAGGTCTCCTTGGGCGCGTGATTGACGGCATGGGGAACCCCATTGACGGCAAAGGACCAATAGGGTACCAAACGGAATACCCCATATATTTCAGTCCGATCAATCCTCTGAAGAGGAAAAGAGTTACGGAGGTGATGGACCTCGGAATAAGGGTTATAAATGCGTTGCTCACCTGCGGTAAGGGGCAGAAAATGGGGGTATTTTCCGGGTCCGGTATTGGCAAGAGCATTCTTTTAGGGATGATGGCAAAAAACACCAGGGCCGATGTAAACGTAATCGGGCTCATCGGCGAGAGAGGACGGGAAGTGCGGGAGTTCATCGAGAAGAATCTCGGCAAAGAAGGCTTGGAGAGATCCGTAGTTGTTGTCGCTACCTCGGATACGCACCCCATCATAAGGATGAGAGCGGCATATGTTGCAACATCTATCGCCGAGTATTTCAGGGACCAGGGGAAGGATGTGCTCCTTATGGTTGATTCTCTGACGAGGTTTGCCATGGCCCAGCGAGAAGTTGGTCTATCCATCGGTGAGCCACCGACGACAAAAGGATATACGCCCTCGGTGTTCAGCCTTATGCCGAAGCTTCTTGAGAGGGTTGGCGCCGTGGAAGGCAAGGGAAGTATAACAGGCCTGTACACAATCCTGGTTGAGGGGAATGACTTTGATGAGCCGATTGCAGACGCGGCAAGATCGATTTTGGATGGTCATATTGTACTTTCTCGCATTCTGGCGGCAAAGAATCATTATCCGGCGATAGACGTCCTGAGCAGTATCAGCAGGGTTATGATTGATGTGGTTGATGATGAGCACAAGGGGAAAGCAGGCAGTATCTTAAACATCCTTGCAACATACAAGAAGGCTGAAGATCTCATAAATATTGGCGCTTATGTAAAGGGCAGCAGCCATGAAGTTGATTTTGCAATAGAGATGATCGGCAGGGTGAATGCCTTTTCTATGCAGGCCATCAATGAATCAGTAGGTTTTAAAGAAAGCAGAAGGGGAATGTTCGCCCTTTTTGAATAGGAAAGATGAGTATGTTTCGGTTTGATCTGGAGGCGGTGTTAAACTTCAGGGTGCAGATAGAGGAGCAGTGTCAGCTTGAATTTTCCGATGCTCTGAACCGTCTGCAGGCGGCCAGGGTCGTTTTAGAAGATTTGAAAAAAGAAAAAAAAGATAGGATTGTACAATTGACAAAAATTCAGGAAAATGCCGTAAACTCCGATGTGATCCAGCGGCACTTTGCCTTCATTGAATACCTGAAATGCAAAGAAGAAAAGCAGAGGGCTGTTATTTGCAAAATGGAGGAGGAAGCCGAAGCAAAAAGGCATGCTCTCCTGGAGGCGGTTAAAAAACGGAAAGTTATGGAAACCTTAAGGGAGAAAAAAAAGGCTGAATATCTCCTGGAGATGGCTACTAAAGCTCGCAAAGAACTTGACGATTTTACAATAATCAAATTTGCTCATGGTCTGAGAAAATGAAAAAAATAATTGTTGCTTTCGAAATCCTCATTTTATTCCTGTTTATGACGAAAATTCTTGCCATAGCGGAAATTGTGAAAAGGTCAGATATTTTTGATTATTCGTTATGGACAGCCAAACCTGCCCTGGCTGATGTATCCTCGCAAACAGCCGCTCGCGCACCGGTAAGAGATGTTTTTGAAGATACGCTGATGAATGAAAGGAACCTGATCATCTCCCTGGAAGATAGACGAAGGCAACTTGAAAACAGAGAAAATTTCGTTAAATTTGAGGAAAAGAGGATTCATTTATTAAAGAATGAGGTTGTGGCGAAAATAGAAATGCTCCGAAACCGGGAAGAAAAAATAACAGTTCCTCAAGAATCTGATAAAATGGAAAATATTAAAAAAATTAAAGAATTGGCTAAGGTGTATGAAGCAACCCCCCCCGATAAGGTGGGCGCCCTATTCAGTAAAATGGACAATAAAACTGCTGCCGGGATTATCATGCAGATGAATACTAAAAAGGCCGGTGCCGTATGGGGGCACCTCGACCCTGAGAAAGCAGTGGAAATCGCCAAGACTATCAGCGGTATGTAAAATACCTACACTACATTATCCCACCTTTTTATTTTTCTCCCTAGGTATTTTTTTCAAATTCACTGTGACAGAATGGGCAATATTTACCCCCCCCTGAAAATCCCGTCAGTTCCTACATCTAAATAACATCATGAAATAGCTGGTTATTTTATTTGAGTTCGACATGGCATGTCTCTTGCCTTTACAACTTATCAAATAATACTGGAGTGAAAAATGGATACTTCAATGCAACAGTTGACATTAAGTGGCGGAAGTCAAGATCAACCAACGTCTCAGGGTGTGTCCAATAGAATTAAGGAGCTATCGAAAGGAAAGCAAAATGGTGCAGACCTCTTTGACATCATTGGAGGTGTGGGTTCATTTGCCAGCATAATGAAGCAAAAAGGCACGGTTTTTTCGATTGAGAAAGGCGATACCGAAAAGGAAGGTTCTGTAAGTTGCCAGGCAGAATTGACAACCGGGAAAGATGAGATAAAGGGGCGATTGGCTGGTGTTAAGGTTGGCCGCGGGTACTGGTCCCGAAAGGGAACAAAAGAAATGAATGGAGATGCGATTGCGTTTCAACATCAGGTACCTTTTGAGAAAAATATGAAACTCAATCCAGAAGAATTAGCATCGGGGGGAGTTGCGGAAGCTAAAAAAACGGGCAAAGAACTCCTTGGTAAATCAGGAAAAACTCAATCCCCCATGGGTGAAGGAAGTATCGACAAAGGCGATGCATTGAATCTGCCGGATGAATCTCCTGGACATGGTAGTGAGAGTTCGCAAATTAGATCCGCGATAGAAAAGGAAAGTACATTATCGTTAAAGAAGGGAGTCAGTGGATTTGGAAAAGTGGAGAAGTCACCTTCAGTCGATACGATGCTCTCAGATGACCTCGCCCGTGATTTAGGGGCACTATCAGCCGACGGTTTGAAGAGTAATAAACTCGCCAAGAAGAATGTATCTGAAGAAATGAGAATTTCCCGCTCCGGTGATGAAAAGGAAGATCAAAAGTATGATGGTGAAAGAGACATTTCGAAGGAGCTCGATATCAAGGGAGTAAGTAGTAAGAAAGTATCATCTGATCCGAAAGGGCAGGAGATACTGTTAAAGAGTGAGCAACAGAAGCTAGAGAGCGTAAAAGAAAATTCAATTTCAACGGGGCGGCTGAATGAAGCAAGTGAAGAGATGCAAAATAATAAAAATCTTTTCTCAGAAGTGTTCAAATCAGAAAAGTCTGTTGAAGGAATAGATAATGAACCCCTTGCCGGGAAAAGTGATACCACGCTCTGGACGGCTAATGCTGATTACTCCGGGGTAAAAGGTGTTTGGAATAGTTCGGGGACAAATATGAATGGTGATATTGCGCCTCTTCAGTTTCAGGACATTATGGAGCAGATTGAGGACGGCGCCGCGAATATGATGAAGAATCGATCCGGCAGGATTGTCATCACGCTGGAGCCGCCTAATCTCGGAACACTGAATATGGATGTCAGGGTTCATAACGACATGGTCAGGATGGTACTGATTGCAGACAATCATGATGTGAAGCAGGTATTGCACACCAATCTCGACCAATTAAAAACCGCCCTTCAAGGTCAGGGGTTAAACATCGATCGTTTTGAAGTTCTTGTCCAGGAAAGATCTTATGACGGTAATCCGGGATTCCAGCCCGGGGGCGGCGCCTTCTTTGAGGAAGGGCGGGGAAAAAGAGATAACACAAAAGAGGATAATTCTCCCATTCAAATATTGCCGTCAGGCGGGAATGAGTTAAATGATCCCTCTTTGGGTGTTATCAGTTTATTTGCATAATTAATTAATCATATATGTGAGGTGAAGAGAGATGGCTACGGTATCGAGTATAAATAGTGGGACTACCAGTTCCACTCAGACGAAGAACACCATAATGGGGAAGGATGATTTTCTGAAGATGCTGATCGCACAACTCAAGAATCAGGATCCCCTTAACCCCCTCGATGGGTCGAATTTCGCTGCCCAGCTTGCCCAGTTTTCGAGTCTTGAACAATTGCAGAACATGAATACACAACTGCAAACGTTGGGGACATCCTTCTCGTCCCTGAATAATGTCCAGGTAGCGAATCTCATCGGCAATGAGGTCTCTGCGAAAGGAAATACGACTACTGTGGAAGGATCAACAAATACACTGTACTATAATCTGCCCAGTGATGTGAAGCAGGGAACCGTGAAAATCTACAATGCCCAGGGGACGTTAATGAAAACCTTTAGCTTCGGATCTCAAAAAGCCGGTATTAATTCGTTGACGTGGAACAGCTCGAACGTTTCAGCAGGGACTTATACTTTTGAGGTGTCTGCAACCGACAGCAGCGGGAAAGATGTATCTGTTACGTCAATGGTAACGGGTAAGGTAACAGGTGCTACGTTTAAAAACAATGTTCCTTACCTTACCGTGAACGGACAGGATATCGCTTTTGCAGATATTCTATCCGTCAGGAAGCCGGCGAATTGAAGCCGCAAATGGTTAACTAAAAAAGAAATTATGAATTTAATTGCAAGGAGGCAAAAAAATGGGAAGTGCATTATGGGCAGGAATTTCGGGCTTAAATGCCAGTTCAAAGCAGATGGACGTCATCGCGAATAATATCGCTAACGTTAATACTATCGGTTATAAGGCGGGAAAGACATTCTTTTCTGACGTCTTGAGCCAGAGTCTTTCAGGCGGTTCGTCGGGTTCTATGCAGATAGGACGCGGTGTTGAGGTATCAGAGGTCGGTACGCTGTTTGGGCCAGGCTCTTTTGAGACGACAGGAAACGCCACGGACGTCGCCATCGACGGGGACGGATTTTTCATGGTGAATGATCAAGACGGCGCCTCGTATTACACGAGGGCGGGCGCCTTTCACCTTAACAGCGACGGTTATCTTGTCGATACAAACACTTACAAACTTCAAGGCTACAATTTCTTTGGCACCAACAATAATAATATTACCGATATAAACCTGAGAAACGTCCAGTCTTCTCCTTCGGTGACAAACATCTTTTCTGTTGGTTCAAATTTGAACTCCGCTACAGAGGCAGGTGAAACCTTTAACACGACACAGACGGTATATGATTCTCTTGGACAGAAACACAGCCTCGGCGTCGTATATAGGAAGACAGAGGAGAATGGGATGTGGAGTTTCCAGGCCAACATGGACGGAACGGATGCGCAAGCTCAAACCGCTCAAGGGCTCAAGTTTGATTCCAATGGTGATCTCAGTGCAATCTATACGGGGGCCGTCGGTGCTGTTACCTCTAGCGGAGCCGGAACTGCCACGGCCGCCCTCAATCAACCAGGACAGGTGTATCAGATGGGTTCTATAACGCTGACGATGGGCGCCACAGCAGCCGACTGGACAGTAACCACCCCCGGCGGCTATACGAATGCCACAATACTTTCCGCTAACGCCACGACCGTTACACTCGATCTTGATGGTAATGGCGGCACAGATGTGACTCTTACCCTGGCTGGCGGCTGGGCAAGCAATGATACGGCAACATTTACCCTCACGCATACCGAGACGGCGCCGTTGGATATGAACGTCACCTTCGGAACGCTACCCAACGGGGGGACCATTGGCAGCGGCAATGTCGTTAACTGGGATCTGGTCGGAAACAGCGCTCTGAGCATTACGGGTTACGCCAGTACGTCCGTCATTAAATCACTCTCCAATGACGGCTATGCCTCCGGTCTCTTGAAGAGCCTTTCCGTAAGAGATGATGGGAATATAAGCGGTTTCTTCACGAACGGACAAACGGCGGACGTGGCTCAGATTGTCCTTGCCAATTTCTCCAACCCATGGGGACTGAAAAAGATGGGTTCCAATCTGTTTGGCGAAACGCTAACATCGGGACCGGCCATCAGAAACGTTCCGGGCGCTTCCGGAATGGGTAACGTATCGTCAAACAGTCTCGAGATGTCGAATACCGATATCGCGACGGAATTCATTAACATGATCACTGCTCAGAAATCCTACTCGGCAAACGCCAGGGTCATAACCACACAGGATGCGATGCTAACTGAACTGATGAATATTAAGAGGTAATTAACCCTAAAGAAGGGCTGAGGATTTCCTCAGCCCTTTCTGTAACAACCTTGCAAAAAGTCCAATAGATCAAAGGACGTTTCAGATTGCCCATTGCGAGTTCAGGGTGAACTGAGAAGTACGTCTGCGTATGCTTCACTCCTTATGACTGGCTTTACGCCGTTGTACTGATTTTTCGCATTCGCACGCCTGCTCCCGGAGCTTTTCCAAAGCCCTTCGTGGTTATCTTGTTGCGCCTTCTTTTCGAGATCACCTACCTTAATATTTTGTCAAATTTCTGACCGTCTGTCAAAAAGATCACTTTTTGTAGTCTTTAGTAACCAAACCTAATCTGCTGATATACCGATCATTGCAACCTTTCCCGTGCCGTCATCACCCTGGTATGTTATTTGCAAATTTGTTCTGCGAGCACCGTTCAGTAATGCCTTCAGGATGCTTAAGGTTAAATTAAAATAACTTTCAACATTTCATGATGACCGAGAGGATGCAATGGCAAGAGAAGAAAAAGATGAAAAGGCAGTGGAAGAGGTTCCGAAAAAAAAGAAATTGCCTCTTAAAAAGCTTATCATTATAGGCGTTGCCGCATTAATCGTGGTGACGGCCGGAGCTGTTGGGACTGTTTACTATAAAAAATTTTTCAATAAGAAAGATCAAGTAGAGCAGCAGGCGCCGCAAGGAGCTATATGGCCTATGGATCCTTTTATCGTGAATATACAGGATCAAGGTGGTGTTGACAGATACCTGAAAATTATTATCGAGCTCGACGTATCAGATAAAAATTGTATTGACGAGCTGAACCAATTAAAGCCGAAACTGAGGGATAACGTTTTGGATCTTCTTTCATCAAAAACGTATAAAGATATCATGGACATTTCTGGAAAACAGCGTTTGAGGGAAGAGATAATGCTTCGACTGAACAGCTTTTTGACCAAAGGAAAAATCGTTAAGGTCTACTTTACAGAATTTGTCGTTCAGTAGTTGTTATCCATAATGACGGAAATGGCAGAGAAATTAAGGACCGGCCATTTCAGAGTTTAAATAGTTAAAGGGGTGCTTATGTCCCAAATATTAACGCAGGAAGAAGTAGATGCTCTTCTCAAAGGAATATCGGATGGTGAAGTTGAGACCGAGCCGGAGAAAGAACATGATCCCTCGGTTGTTCTACGCTATGACCTTACCAGCCAGGATCGGATCATCAGGGGGAGAATGCCCGCCCTCGAGATGACCAATGAAAAGTTCGCGAGAATGTTCAGGGGCACGCTTTCATCACTGCTGAGAAAAGTTGTCAATATAAGCGCCTTATCTATTGATACGATAAAGTATGGAGACTTTCTTAAGACTTTGCCCGTTCCCACAAGCCTGCATCTTTTCCGGATAGATCCGTTAAGGGGAAATGCGATCATCGTTGTTGAGTCAAAAGTTATATTTACTCTGGTAGATATCGTCTTTGGAGGTTCGGGAAGGGATGGATTTAAGGTGGAAGGGCGAGAGTTTACACCTATTGAAAATAATCTGATCAAAAAGGTTGTTGTAAGTGCCCTCCTTGATCTCGAAAAAGCGTGGAAGGCATTGTTAGATGTAAAAATGACCTATCAGCGGTCGGAAGTTAATCCCCAGTTCGCACAAATTGTTCCTTTAACCGACGTCGTCATCGTTGTTAATTTTGAAGTTGAGATGGAGTATTCTTCCGGGATCATTTCTTTATGTGTTCCGTACTCAACATTGGAACCGATCAGAGAGAAATTAATGGAGGGTTTTCAGGGCGATCATCCTGAGATAGACAGGGCGTGGGAGAAAAGTATGAAGGATGAGCTGATGAACGCCGGGCTTGAGTTAGTAGTACTGTTGGGGCGGACACATCTTTTGACTCGTGATGTAAGAGATCTCAAAATAGGAGATGTAATTCTCTTGGATCAATATGCTTCGGAACCCATTGATATATATATGGAAGGTATGCTCAAATTTAGAGGATATCCGGGCGTGTGCAGGGGAAACCAGGCCGTACAGATTAAACATTTAATCAGTAGAAAAGAGGTTATTCAGTATGGAACAGAGTGAAATAGACAACCTGATGAAGGGAGCAGATTCTGACAATAAAGGGGATGATACTATCACCTGGGATGATGTTCAGGAAGAGATGTCGGCATCGAAGAAACAACCAAAAACCGCCGCAAGTACAGCAAATTTTGAGGAGCTTCAGAAAACGGAGCCAAAAAGCTCTGCTGCCATAGATATTGAATTTATTCTGGATATTCCTCTTACGGTAACCGTTGAGCTCGGCAGATGCAAGATGTTGATTGGAGATCTTTTGCAATTGGGACAGGGATCAGTCGTTGAACTGGCAAAGTTTGCGGGTGAACCGATGGATTTTTTTATTAACCAGAAATTGATCGCTAAGGGTGAAGTAGTGGTAGTCAATGAAAAGTTCGGCATTCGTTTAACCGATATCGTTTCACCTGCGGAAAGAATCAGCAAACTCAGATAGGAGGGCTCAATGGGTGCAGTGGACTTCTTTTCGTCACTGGTAAAAATGATATCGGCGCTCGCCGTAGTCTTGGGGATTATGATTGCAGCAATGTATTTTGTGAAAAAGTTTATGAAGGGAACAGCGTCAGGCATTGATGATGGAAAGTTTATAAAAATCATATCAACCAGATATATCGGACCGAAATGCAGCATTATGCTTATAGATGTCCTCAGCAGCATCATCGTAATTAGTATGGCAAATAACCAGATTACTATGCTTACAACGATTTCGGACCCCAAATCCTTAGAGCGTCTGAAGGATTTTGACAGAGACAAAAAGAACCCCGTCTCCCTTTTTGATAATCTGTCGTCGTACAGAAGTAAGTTGCTGGCCCCGAGACAGACGAGGAGAGGGTCGAGAGAGAATGAATAAGCGAGCCTATAAAAATCTAATTAAGTATACGATATGTCTACTGATATTTGCTGGTGTTTTATTCTTAGTCATTCCATCGGCGTGGTCTGAACCCCTTCCTATTCCGACCATCAATCTGAATATCGGTGGTTCCGGGGAATCAGGTCAGGTATCGACGGTACTAAAGCTCCTCATGTTACTTACCGTATTGGCTCTTGCTCCCTCCATTCTTATTATGTTGACCTCATTTACGAGAATCGTTGTCGTATTTTCTCTGTTACGGCATGCCCTGGGGACGCAACAGTTGCCTCCTAATCAAATTATCGTTGGGCTATCACTCTTTCTAACTTTTTTTATTATGACGCCCGTCTGGGAAAAGGTCAATACGCAGGCCCTCCAACCGTATTTCAACAATCAAATATCGGGAGAAAAGGCATTTGAACTGAGCACCCCGCCGATAAAAGACTTTATGCTTAAACAGACAAGGGAAAAAGATCTTGCCCTCTTTGTAAAAATATCAAAAGCGAAAAGACCGGACACTCCTGCGGACATATCCCTTTCAGTCTTGATTCCCTCCTTTGTAATCAGCGAATTAAGAACGGCTTTTCAGATTGGATTCTTAATATATATGCCCTTTCTGGTACTGGATATGGTTATTGCCAGTGTACTTCTTTCAATGGGAATGATGATGCTTCCCCCTGTAATGGTGAGTATGCCCTTTAAATTGCTCCTTTTTGTCCTTGTTGACGGCTGGTATTTGATCGTCGGGTCGTTGGTTCAAAGCTTTGGACCTATGTAATTAAATTGTAGAGGATATTCGGAATGTCCAGTGATTTCGTAATAGGTATAGCAGTTGAAACGATAAAAGTGACCCTTTTGATATCGGCGCCGATGCTGCTTGTCGGTCTTGTTGTCGGACTCGTAATCAGTATCTTCCAGGCCGTTACGCAAATTCAAGAGATGACGTTAGTTTTTGTTCCCAAGATTGTGGCTGTCTTGGTTGCTCTGATTATAACATTACCGTGGATGATTAATATAATGATAACCTATACTCATAATATTTTTGCAAACTTTCCAATGTATATCAGGTAGAAGGTATCTCAGGGGTTCAAGGGGCCGAGATGCAAGGTTCAAGGTTAGAGTTTCCTTGTACCTTGAACCTCGAATTTTTGAACCCTCGAATCCTTTTTGCAATTAAATGGGAGAAAAACCATAGTTTGGGATTTTCGATTTGAAATATGCCTTACATTACAGCCGAACAGGCAGAAATATTAATCTTAACTCTTCTTCGAGTCAGTGCAATGATTATAACCATCCCGATACTGGGAGACAGGACAATTCCTGTCAGGGTTAAGGCGGGATTATCTCTTTTAATTACATTTCTTATCATTCCATCTCTTCAGACGACGGCTTGGACCCTCAGTGCTGACATCTTTACTTTCGTCTTCCGGATGGCGGGGGAGATTATGATCGGTGTTATGGTAGGGTTTACCGCCCAGTTGATTTTCGCAGGGATCCAGCTTGCCGGACAGCTCATCGGGTTTCAAATGGGCTTTTCCATTGTGAATGTGCTTGATCCCTCCAATAATGACGAGGTGTCCATTATATCTCAGTTTCAGTATCTCATTGCTATGCTGATATTTCTGATTATGAACGGCCATCATATTTTTTTATATGCCATAGCAGAAAGTTTCACAATACTTCCTCCCCTTGGTTTTCATTTTTCGGGAGGATTGATGCAGTTGGTACTCGTTTTTGTGAAAGATATGCTAGAAGTTTCAATCAAAACGGGAGCGCCCATAATTGCCGCTTTGCTATTTTTGAGTGTTGGGATGGGTTTGGTGGCAAGGACGGTACCCCAAATAAACATATTTATCGTTGGTTTTCCTCTACAAATAGCGATCGGCTTGATCGGCATTGGATTAACGCTCCCGGTCTTTGTGCGGATATTGGAGGGTCGTTTCTCGAATCTTGAGGGAGAAATTATTTCACTTCTCCGTCTCATGCAATAAAAAGACGGTTTTTTGACTGAAGTGTCATCATCTCGGCCCTATGGTTGGAGTTGATGGAAGTAATTATGATAAAAATTCCTTGAACCCCGCCCGAAGGGCGGTGTTATGTTAAGGATCAGTTCATGGCGGAAAACGATAAAGATCAGGAACGAACAGAGCAAGCGACGCCGAAGCGACGGGAAGAGGCAAGAAAAAAGGGTCAGGTCGCAAAAAGCCAGGAAGTAGCCTCGGCCGCTATATTGTTAGCTTGTTTGACGTATTTTTATTTTGACTCCACCCGTCTGGTTAAGAAGCTGATGGGTCTCATAAGCGGTTTTCTAAAGGAATCAGGCACATTACTCATTAACACCAATAATATTCAAGCGCTTGCCGTAGATTGGCTCTATGAATTTTTTATCCTCATTGCGCCGCTTCTTTTGACCGTCCTGATTGCGGGTTTTTTAGCCAATTTCGTCCAGGTAGGTTTTGTAGTTTCTACAGAGGCACTAACGCCTCAGTTTTCTAAAATTGATCCAATCAATGGATTTCAGAGGTTATTCTCCCTTAAATCATTTGCTGAATTGGCAAAGAGTATCCTGAAACTATGCATCGTGGGGTATGTTGCCTATATAACGGTAAGCGGAGAAATTGAAAACCTTCCGTCCCTGATGGATGAGAGTATTGGGGATATAATGGTTTATATGGGGCGGATTTCATTTAAAATTATCTTACGGACCTCGTGGGTGTTGATAGTTCTGGCAATCCTGGATTACGTGTATCAGCGTTGGGAACACGAAAGGGGCCTCAAAATGTCACGGCAGGAGGTAAAGGATGAGTACAAGCAGGTAGATGGGGATCCACTTATAAAGGCAAGGGTGAGGCGTATCCAGAGGGAAATGGCGCGTAAGCGGATGATGGCGCGTGTTCCCAAGGCGGACGTCGTGATCACGAACCCCGACCATATAGCTGTCGCTCTGGAGTATGATCAGTTAAAGATGTTTGCTCCCGTTGTTGTTGCCAAGGGAGTAGGACTCATAGCTGAAAAAATAAGGGAAATTGCCAGAAGGAACAATGTGCCTGTTGTCGAGAACAAGCCATTGGCACGCGTATTGTATAAGGTGGCAAATATGAATGAGGTAATACCGGAAAATTTATACAAAGCCGTTGCGGAAGTATTGGCGTATGTTTATGGCTTAAAGAAAAAAAGGGTAGCGGTGTAAAAGAAACATGACAACTTACGCAAATGCTGATTCTCTTCGCGGATGGGATAAAAGCGGGACGGCCGTCCTGGCTGTTGGTGTTATCGGTATTCTTATCATAATGATCGTACCGCTGCCGACTTTCTTACTCGATTTACTCCTTTCATTCAACCTTACCGTATCCATTATCATTTTATTGATGTCCATGTATGTTCTGAGACCCCTCGATCTATCAGTGTTTCCTTCTCTCCTGCTTACGGTAACCCTTCTCAGGTTATCTTTGAATGTGGCTTCAACGCGACTGATTCTTCTTCACGGAAATGAGGGGACCGCCGCTGCCGGCCAGGTCATAAAAGCATTTGGAACATTTGTTGTCGGTGGGAATTATGTTGTCGGTTTAATTGTGTTCTTTGTTCTTACCCTGATCAACTTCGTCGTTATTACCAAGGGCGCCACAAGGATAGCAGAAGTTGCAGCACGGTTTACACTGGATGCCATGCCTGGTAAACAGATGAGTATTGATGCGGATCTCAATGCAGGCCTTATTTCGGAAGCGGATGCCCGAAGGAGAAGATCTGAAATTGAAAGAGAGGCAGACTTCTACGGGGCAATGGATGGGGCAAGCAAGTTTGTCAGGGGTGACGCAGTTGCAGGCATTGTCATAATATTAATAAATATTGTGGGAGGATTGATTATCGGCGTACTGCAGCAGGGTATGGAGGTTGCGGATGCGGCACGCAACTACACTCTCCTTACCGTTGGTGATGGCCTTGTTACCCAGGTACCCGCCCTTATTGTATCAACAGCCTCCGGCATGCTGGTAACGAGGTCTACGTCATCCTCCAATCTTGGTGCGGATCTGGCAGGCCAGCTTTTTGTGCAGCCTAAAGCCATAGCCACGGCATCGGTTATGCTCTTTATATTCGGTTTGATCCCCGGTATGCCGAAAGTCTCTTTCATGATTATTTCCCTGATCACCGGTGTGTTAGCATACAATCTTTTTAAGGGTATGAAGAAAACTGAAGAGGTCAGAGAAGACGCGCCGACAGTTGCACCGAAAGAGTCCGTGGAAAAACTTCTTGCGCTTGATCTGATGGAACTTGAGGTTGGTTATGGTCTGATATCCCTCGTTGATGCAGGGCAGGGTGGAGAACTTCTTCAGAGAATCAAGTCGCTGAGGAAGCAGCTGGCTATGGAAATGGGATTTATTATACCCGCCATTCATATCAGGGATAATCTTCAGTTGAAGCCTAACGAGTATGCGTTTCTCTTAAAGGGGGTTGAAATAACAAGGGGTGAGTTAATGCCAGGCTATTATCTTGCTATAACTCCCGAGGATCGGGGAGTTACCATAAAGGGGGTGCAGACAAAAGAACCTGCCTTTGGCCTGCCTGCCGTCTGGTTAAATGAAAAGGAAAAGGAAAATATACAGGCAAAGGGTGTTATCGTTGTTGACTGTGCTACGGTAATTACAACCCATTTGACAGAACTAATCAAATCACACGCCGACGAGTTATTGGGCAGGGAGGAAGTTCGATCGTTGCTGGATAATTTGGCCATCAGCCATCCAAAGGTCGTAGAAGAACTCGTCCCCAATGTCATCCCGCTGGGAACTGTCCAGAAGGTATTACAACGACTCCTTAAAGAGCGGATTTCTATTCGCGATCTTCTGACAATACTGGAAACCCTGGCGGATTATTTGCCAATTACTAAAAATGTCGATCTATTAACCAGTTATGTTCGTCAGTCATTGGCACGAACAATATCAAAGCAGTACAAGGATGAAAAAGGGAATATCTCCGTCGTTATGCTTTCACCGGAGATTGAAGAGCATATAAACAATTCCATTCAGCATACGGAGCATGAGTCGTACCTCATTGCAGATCCTAATTTGATACAGAGAATTGTCAGCAATCTTCAGAAATTTATGAATACTTTTACGACAAGAGGTCTTCAGCCGATCATCGTCTGTTCTCCAAAAACGAGGATTCATTTAAAGAAGGTATTGGAAAGGTTCTTCCCAGGCATTATTGTTCTTTCCCACAATGAGATCACACACGATGTGAACATTAATTCACTTGGTATGGTGGAGTTGTAAGATGCAGATTAAAAGGTATGAAGTAAAGAGTATTCAGGAGGCTTTAACGAGGATTAAAAACGATCTGGGCGATAATGCCGTTATCCTGTCGACAAAGAGGATGAAGGGGGGGAAAGTACCACTTCTTGAGATAACAGCTGCCAGGGATGAAAGTGATACCAGGCTTAGTTTCCGTGAATCCAGCGAAAAGGAGGAAAGCGCCGGTTACCGGTTGAGCGGGTCGGCTGACTTGGATATAATCAGGAATGATCTCGATGAAATGAAATCCTTAATAAGGGATTTGAGGAGAGAAGACCCGATCCGCAGGGAAATGAACCAGTTGAAAGGGTATCTGAATAACCTCATGGATGTCCTCTGCGCGTGGGAGAAAAATTTGTTTCCCGGCCCTCCATCGAAGATCTATTATCACTTAGTTGCAAACGGTGTATCTCGGGAAAGGGCTTATAAGCTGGTTACTACAATAGATAAAATAGATAGTTTTGATAATACCTTTAAATTTGTTGAGGAAACAATAATAAAGTCTATCCCCGTTTCAAGTAAAAAAAAGAAGAGGGGAGTCATTGCCTTTATCGGTCCCACAGGCGTGGGTAAAACAACAACCTTGGCTAAACTGGCGGCGCATTATGCAATGAGTGAGAAATTAGGTATCGGCCTTATATCCGCAGATACGTATAGAATTGCCGCGGCCGAACAATTAAAGACCTATGCAAAGATTATGGGGCTTCCGATAAAGGTGGTCTCTGAAAAAGAAGAGTTTAAACAGGCCCTCAGTCGATTTTCCGATAAAGATCTGGTTTTGGTGGATACACCGGGGAAAAGTCGCAATGATGAAGGCTACATGGAAAAGCTTCGTGATTTTCTTAATGTTGGTGTTCCTGTAGAGACCAATCTTCTTTTAAGTTTGACATCAAGTCGGGAAAACATGCTGGATGCCTCGGCAAGATTTGGGATGATTAACTACGATAACATCATATTTACAAAAGTGGATGAGGCCATGGGCTTCGGTTCCATGTATGATGTGATAGATCACGTCGGTAAACCGATTTCATATCTGACCAACGGGCAGAATGTACCGAACGATATAGAAGATGCGAATCCTGGCAGAATTGCCAGACTCATCATGCACCAGTCATAGATTATGGAGGATGAAAGTGGATCAAGCTGCGGTTCTCAGAGAAATGAAGGAAACAGACAAAGGGGTTCATAAGATGGCGTCAGAAGTCGAGCATAGAGACGACGTTGCCGGTGACAAGGAAAAGGCGAATATCAGGGTGATTGCAATTACCAGTGGAAAGGGGGGCGTCGGAAAAACATGCATAACGGCCAATCTTGCATACATTCTGTCAAGACTGAAGAGGAAGACTTTAATATTTGATGCAGATATGGGACTGGCAAATATTGATGTAATCCTCGGCATATCCCCACAATACAATATACATCATGTTCTCCTCGGTAAGAAGACGCTTCCGGAAATAATGGTTCCTGGTCCCGGCGGTATCAAGATTTTACCGGCTGCTTCCGGGATTCAGGAAATGGCTGAATTGTCCAAAGGTCAAAAGCTTACTCTCATGGACGAACTGAATGATTTAAACGAAGATTTTGATTTTATGTTTATCGATACGGCCGCCGGCATAACCAGCAATGTTCTCTATTTTAACATGGCTGCCAAGGAGATAATTGTTATCGTTACACCGGAACCGACCTCCCTGACAGACGCGTATGCCCTGATTAAGATACTCTATCAAGGTCATGCCGAAAAAAGGGTTATGCTGATTGTAAATATGGTGAAAAGTTCCCATGAAGCCCGCGAAGTTTTTACGAAATTGAGTAAGGCGACGGAACACTTCCTTGATCTTTCAATTGAATATCTGGGTTACGTAATTTACGATGAAAAAGTGACAGAAGCCATAAAGCAGCAGAAAATGTTCGCAGAAATCTATCCTTATTCACAGGCAAGCAAATGTCTATCGTCAATAGCCAGAAAGATATGTCTTGAGAAACCTGAGAAGTATAATTTGGGCAGTATGAAATTTTTTTCACGAGCCATTGTTGGTGAGGATCATGGATAAAAAGAAACATGATGCACTCGTCATGGAGAGAAAGAAACGTGATGAATTCATCATGAAATATGCCCCTCTTGTGAAAAATATTGTAGAGAGGGTTTCTGTGAAATTGCCGTCCCATTTGAATGTCAAAGAAGAGTTGATAAATGTGGGTATTATCGGTTTGATTTCGGCAATCGAAAAATTTGATAAAAAAAGGAATGTAAAGTTTGAAACATACGCAAGCTTCAGAATCAGGGGCGCTGTGCTGGACGAACTCAGAGCAAGAGACTGGATGCCCCGTTCGACAAGAAATAAGTATTCAAAGTTAGAGGAATCTTTTTCTTCCCTTCAGAAGATATTGGGCAGACCGCCGGAAGAGGAAGAAATGTGCCGATATCTTAATGTTCCTCTTCATAAATACTATGAGATTCTTGATGAGGCAAAGGGGGTAACACTTCTGAGCAGTGAGGATCTTCCTCCCGATTATCAAGAAACTTACGCAAATTATGATTTGCTTGACAGGATGGATCAAGAAACCCCTTTTTCATTTCTCGTCACAAATGAATTAAGGGTTGTGCTGAAGAAGGCCATAGATGCTCTTCCTGAAAAAGAGAGATTGATTTTATCGCTTTATTATTATGAGGAGCTGACCATGAAGGAGATAGGCAAGGTAGTGAATCTGACGGAGTCAAGGGTCTGCCAGCTTCATACCCAGGCTATCCTGAGATTGGGAGGCAACCTGAAGGAAATCCGGGGAGTGTATTACTGAAGTTCCATTGACATAAGAAAAGGTTTTGTAATATGGTACGCAAAGTAGAACTTGATCTATTGGAAGAAGGGGATCTCCCTGACCTCGATGCCCCACTTAAAGAAGAGGAACCGGTAAAAAACGGGAAGGGTTGGAGATCGTTAAAATGGCTGACGAAAAAAAAGGTTATCCTTGCAGCCATCCTTTTTTTCTTTTCAGGTATTGTCGGAGTTTCACTGTTGATGTTTTCTGTAAAGAAAGATGCGCGTGTCAACCATAGTACAGAATTTACGGAAGTCAGATCAATACATGAAAATATAGAGAATCTGGATAGTTTTGTGATTGGCCTCAGAGATGAGCATGGAAATTACAGAGTACTTGTCTGTGAGATTGCTATTGTCGTGAATCAAGACAAAAAAATTTCAGCAAACAAAGCGGAGATGAGAAATATGGCCTATAATGCCTTGAAAAACAAGGGTAAGTATGTGCTGACGTCTTCAAAAGCATACAGTGCAATAAAAAAGGAATTACGGGATGAATTGGATGGGCTTCTGGGCGGAGGAGTAAAAGAGGTATATTTCACAAAATTTATATTACTCTAAAGTGTCGGTTTCCATAAATGAACATACTTCAGGTAACTTAACTATCGGGAAGGAATGGAATGATACGCAAATATATATATATCGCTGTTATTTTAGTTTTATTAAGCAATTTTCTGAATTACAGTTATGCCTTGACTCCTGATCAGATCATTCAGTTGAGAAAAGCGGGTGTTAGTGACGAGACAATTCAAATGATGCTGCAGCAGGAAAGGGATGCAAAAGAGGCGAATCCTTATGATCAGATTGGTGTAAGGGAAATCAAAGACAAGGAAGGCAATAGTATTACGATATACTCTACCGGCCGTTCAACAAAAGCAGGTACCGGTGATCCTGAAGAAGAGAATGTGGATAAAGCGTGGAAAATGTTGCAGAACATGATCATCGACAAGAGGAAGTGAGACAGTAATCTGCGATAATAAAGTTCGCAATACGAGAGAGACAGCACGGGAAGGGAAAGAAGGTATGGATCATCAGGATATATACAGCATTGTGGAAAAAGAGTTTCAGGATACATTTATTAAGGAACTCCTTCCCGGCATCGTTCACAATTTTGCCAATCCTTTAAATGGGATTATGGGCCGTTCCAGACTGTTACAGAGGAAATTAGCTGAAATCATGAAAAAAACTGATGTCGAAAGAGATGCCTCTTATTGGGAAGATAACAAAAAACTGGTCTATGATGTTGAATCCATAGCGAGGGAGGCTGATAGACTTTCCAGTATGCTTCAGCATGTGGCAGGAAAATTTTGTGCAATCAGTGATACAACAATACAGAGAATAAACTTATCTGAGCTTATCGAACTCGAAATGAAGTTTTTCGATTTTTATCTGGATTTCAAGCATAGTATTAAAAAGACGATGCAGCTCGATAGGGAACTTCCGGAGGTAAAAGGAGCCCCCGCTGATTATTCCCTGGCACTTTCAGCATTGATCAGGCATTCGATGGATGCAATGAAGGAAAGCGCCTCAAAGGAATTTACTATCTCAACACAATGTGACAATGGTCATGTATGCATGAAGATCCAGAATCAAGGAACTCCAATATCTGAAGATCAAAAGAGGCTGTTACTTGAAGAATCACAGGCAGATTATTCTTCTCTGGAGATGACCAGAGGCGGGGGATTGCTCTGTGCTTTCCTGCTGTTGAAGAAATGGGGCGCCCTCTTTGAAATACAGAGTGATTCCGGTTTGAATACGATTGCCATATCAATACCTTCTCAGTAGGAGAAGAAATGTTTCAACAACTAAAGTTTATAACATATTTTGACGATGAATGATTCAGAGACCTTTATCTCACATTATTGTTGCGAGCGAAAAAGAGGGCACATAAATACCTTTTTATTAAATGCAGAGTATTGCCTCGAGGCTAAAAATTCCTCGTAATAGCGCGAAATGCAATTTTTCAAAGGTCTCTCAGGGTGAAAAGAGAGGAGCTCAGAAACAATGCTTAGGGCTGTTGATTTACAACAGATACTGACACAGTCCAATTCAATGGAACGTGTTCAACAGGCACAGCAGCAGCATTCGGACATGCAGCAGAGATACTTCAGTGTTCAGTTGTGTGAGGAGAGAAGGCATCTAAAGGAGACGGTAAAGAGTTCTGAAGAGGCGGAAAAATCTAAAATAAAAAATGAACAGGAAAAAGAGAGACATCAGAAAAAGGCAAAAGCTGAGGAAGAGGTCATAGGAGAGAGCGAAGTGAAGCAAGCAAGTAGTGATCCGGCGGTTGACGTTGAACATGGCGGGTTAATTGATATAAAGGTTTGAGATGAGCACACAATTACTCCTTACCTGCCTATTGATTGCTGACGTTATATTGTGTTTTGCGGTCATTGCTCTGATTGTTATTGTCAACAGGGAAGTAAAGAAAAGACGCAGTGGACTGGATGAAAATACCCTCACGGAATTCAGAAAATTACTTGATGATTCGAACGCTTCTACGAATTACCTTATAGAAGCTATGAATGAAAGCAGAAAATCACTGAAAGAGATTGCCTATGCCTTGGATGAGAAAGAAGGCAAGTTAAGGGCATTAGTTGAAGAATCAAAAAATGAATATGAAAAGCTTAAAGCAAGTATCCCTCATACTGATAGCGATACATTGGATAAGAGATATGAGGAAGTTATCACTATGGTCAAACAGGGTCTAACGAAAAAGGAGATATCTCAGAGATTGGAATTGACGGAAGGAGAGATAGATCTGATCATCGACCTAGACAGAACAAAACATAGGGTCTAAGCTGAGAATGTCTGATGTCTCTTATTTATATTCCAACAATTTCCAGCTATCAATTAAATCAAGCGCAATTCCATAATATAAGTTCTGCAGCTTCCGCAGGTTTTTCAATCGGTGAAATACTTGAAGCCGGCGTTGTTGAGAAATTGAGTGATCGGAGGATACTGATAACACTTAAGGGGGTCAATCTATCTGCAGATTCCGAAGTAACTCTCAATGCAGGCGACAAGATTCGGATAAAGGTGGAAAGTCTCCATCCTCAGGTTATTTTACGTATTCTGGAGAGGGGTAACCTGGAGGAATTCAGGGTCGCAGATTATCTGCGATGGCATAGGTCAAATCCTGATGCCATATCGCAGATGATAACAGAGGCCGTCACGCAATTCAATACGGGGAATCTCGTAAAAATTATACGCTATCTACCTGAGGAAGATTTTCAGAAAATATTCAAAATTTTGAAATCGCTGTTTCTTTCCCCGGACACAAAGGGTAACGAATACATTAAAGATTATTTCGGCAAACTTGGTATGCTGACGGAAAGTCAATTGAGGCAGGTTCTTGAGGGAAAATCAGGTATAGGTGAAAGCTGGTTTGACCCTCATAACCTTAAGAGCCTTTTGATGAAAATATCTGAAGATCTTCATAATCTGTTAGTGGGTAAGGAGTCCTTTGCTCATGAAGACGGCATATTGCTGAACAACCTCTCCAAGTATTTAGATTCATCCATTAAGACGATTGAAGCCCATCAGATTATCAATGTCATTTTACAGGAGTCTGAGAGCAAGTATTTATTCCAGATCCCCATTCTCTTCCAGGACGGTATCAGAAAAGGTGATATTTTCGTGGAATATGACCGGAATCCCAGGGGAGAGCGAGACAAAAGACAATATCGCATAATGTTCTTTTTGAGTATGGATATCCTCGGCGACATGATAATCGAGGCCCAGTTGAAAGGAGATAAGATCGACTGTCTTATCAAATGTTTGGATCAGGAGGTATGTGACTTTATATCGTCCTTTCTGGAAGAACTTAGGAACAGTCTTTCCACCATGGGCTGCCAAATCTATACGGTGAAATGTGTCGCAGGGGGTGATTTAGCCAAAGAGAAGATAGATTATTACCAGGATCGGGTTTTGTATGCCAGGGACGTAATCGACCTCTTTGTATAAATATGCAAGAGGCCTTTTGGGAAGTTATCGGGAAATGAGTAACCAGAGGAAATTATAATGGCGAAGAAAGATGAAAAGATACGTCTTGCGGCTGCTTTGAAGTATGATCCCCAGGAAGATGCAGCCCCCGTAATGACTGCTAAAGGGCGGGGCGCCATAGCGGAAAAAATAATCAGTATAGCGAAGAAAAACGGAATACCGATAAAAGAAGATCCGAATCTCGTTCAAATATTAAGTAAACTTGAAATTGATGAACAGATTTCCCCTGTGCTGTATAAGGCTGTTGCTGAAATACTCGCCTTTGTCTATTCTCTCAATGAAAAGCGGAGAGGGGAAAATTTTTCCCGACGATAAAGATTTTACCCACCCCAATAGAAAGTTTCAAACTCTAATAGTATCCGAACATATTTGAAATTTTGGTGACATATTTCAAATTCGAAATCCAAATATCTAAATCCTGAACAAATTCATAATATTAAATTCAACCCTTTTAATTTTGATAATTTGTATTTTGAACGTTTGTGCCTGTTTCTGATTTCGTGCTTCGAATTTAGAGCTTCATCCTACTGGCATGTGAATTGCAGTTATGAAGCATAAAAACGCAGAGGAAGAAAAAGAATGATTTACAGTATTGGTGAGATGGCAAATGGTTATATAGACAGGGTTGACCAGCTTGATTACATTGCAAATAATATCGCCAACGTTAATACACACGGTTTCAAATCAATGAGAGCGTTTTATAGCGCAATGGATCCTGCAACAGTCACGTTTATACCTGAGGTGGTTGTTGACTATTCACCCGGGTCAATTCATAAGACGGAAAATAGCATGGATGTTGCTATCAACGGCGAAGGATTTTTTGCCGTTCAGTCCGGTATCGAAACCACTTATACAAGGCAGGGCAATTTCACACTCGATAAAGACAGCAACCTGGTTACGGCGGATGGTTCGTTTGTTCTTGGTAAATCCGGACAAAAAATCAAACTCCCCGATGGTACGATAAATATAAGCGAAAAAGGCGATGTTGCAGTGGACGGCAACCGGATCGATACTTTGAAAATAGTGAATTTCAAAAATCCCCAGGCCCTCGATAAAGTAGATGGGTGTCTTTTTAGAGATACGGGTAAAGCAGGTTTAGTGGAGAAAGAAGACCCCGTTGTCAGGCAGGGGCATATTGAAATGTCAAATGTACAGGTCGTAAAAGAGATGGTTGAAATGATCGGTATTCATCGTTCCGTGGAGGTCTATCAGAAGATTATACAGACAATAGCGGAACAGGATAGATTGGCGACATCTCAAATAGGGAGGGTATGACAGGTCCATGGGATCTGCATTTAAAGGAGGTTTCAAATGTTAAGGGCTTTATGGACGGCAGCAACCGGAATGGAATCACAGCAGATTAATCTGGATGTGGTTGCGAATAACTTGGCCAATGTGAATACGGTGGGCTTTAAAAAAGCGAGGGCTGAATTTCAGGATTTGCTGTATCAGGCAACCAAGAAAGCCGGTACGGAGACCGCGGGAGGGAACCAGGTGCCGGTCGGTGTTGAGGTCGGTATGGGTTCGAGAATATCGGCAACGAAAAAGATGTTTACACAGGGCGATTTCAAGCAGACCGACAGTGCCTATGACTGGGTCATTGAGGGTGATGGTTTCTTCCAGCTCGATGATAACGGGCGCACGGTTTATTCAAAGGCGGGGAGTTTCATGACCAACAAGGACGGTGTTCTGGTCAATCCTGAAGGTCTAAAGCTGAATCCTCAGGTGACCATCCCGCAGGATGCTGTCAAGTTTCAGATACTTCCTGATGGGACGTGGGATGCAAGGGATAAAGTAGAAAACAAACTGTCAAGCGGCAGAATTGAACTCGTCCGCTTTATCAATCCTGCCGGACTGAGAAGTATCGGCAGGAACCTTTACGATATAACGGATAGTTCCGGATCCCCTGTAAAGGGAAATCCGGGGGAAACAGGATTCGGCACCATTACGCAGAATGCGGTCGAGATGTCGAATGTTAATGTTGTTGATGAGATGGTTCAAATGATTGCAGGCCAGAGGGCTTATGAAATCAACACGAAGGCAATACAGACGGCAGACCAGATTCTTCAAATGGTGAGTAACTTGAAGCGGTAAGGGATGAGGAGTATACAGTGAGAATTCGCACTTTAATCAGAATCAGTATAACGATTTCTTTAACGGTGATTTTCCTGGCCGCAGCGGTTTCATTATCGCTCGCGGAGAACGCTACAGTCGTTAAAGAAAGCAGGATAAAAAAAATAGTGAAGGAATACATAGAGGCAAATATATCCTGGCCGCGCGAGAATGTACGGATTGAATTTCTGGGCCGGATAGCGGATGTAAGCGTCATAGGGGAAAAAGTAAACTTTGAGATTCGGAGCGGCCGAGAGGAGTCTTTTATAGGAGACACCACCGTTACTGTCGCGGTTTATGATGACGGGACTCTGCTGCGGGAGATACCGGTGCGTGTAAGGATGGAAGCGGCCATTGACGTTGTGATAAGTACAAAATATCTCCAGAGGGATTCTGAAATAAGCTACGGTGATGTAAAACTCGTCCGGAAGTGGTTTAACCGGATGCCGGCACAGGTGGTGACACAAATAGAGGATGCAGTGGGAAAACAACTCTATAGCGATGTTAAGCAGAATACGGAAATCAAGAGGAATATGCTTAAGTCTGTAAAAACCATAAGACGGGGGAAGATGGTAAAGATCCTCCTCGAAAACGGCCCCATGACGATCATGACGTTCGGCCTCTGTGAGGAGGACGGAAGCCGTGGCGATTTCATAAAAGTAAGGAATACATCATCAAATAAGACGGTTTATGCACGGGTGGTTGATGATTCTTCCGTCAGAATAGAATTTTAAGGGGGAAAGAATGGTTGACTCCAGAGTAGTTATAAAAATGTATCTATTGTGTTTACTTTTCATCATGGGGGGGTGTTCGAGCAACCTCTATGTAAAAGCTGACCGGCCCGTAATAAAACCGTCACAAGAGATTGCCGGGAAGCCTCTACCGGGAACCATCTGGCCGGGTGAGAATGCGAAGAATTCTCTCTTTATCGACAGGAAGGCACGGCGCATAAACGATATCGTCACAATTGTAGTGGATGAGAGCGCCGTAGGGGGGAATAACGCGAGTACGGATACGAGCAGGAATACGAGTACGACTGCAGGGGTAACGGGCATGCTGGGTCTTGAGCAAAAGATATTGGAGCAGAATCAGAGAATGGGTTCCTCGATCACAGCCGGCGGCACCTCAGCCAATTCCCTGAAAGGAACAGGCAAGACTACCCGGGATGGCAATTTAACAGCGAAAATTTCGGCGAGGGTTGTTGATATCCAGGATAATGGGAATTTCATTGTAGAGGGGAGAAGACAACTTACCATCAATGCCGAAGACCAGTATCTGATTATCACCGGTATTGTCAGACCTGAGGATATAACTTCCGATAACTCCATCTTGTCCCAGTATATTGCCGATGCGAAGATTGTTTATACGGGGAAGGGTGTCGTAGACGATAAAATGAGACCGGGATGGTTCACACGGATTGTTGACTGGGTGTGGCCGTTCTAATCTTCTTGAAAGGTGGCAGAAGGTATGGCAGAGCGTTCTACAAATATCATGAAAATATGCGGAATAATCGCATGTATCTTGTTCTGTATAAATTTCGCGGATAATGTGCATGCCGCGAGGATAAAAGACATCGCGAGCATCGGCGGGGTCAGGGATAACCAACTGATCGGTTACGGACTGGTTGTCGGCCTGAATGCTACGGGTGACGATGTTAAAAACGGATTTACGAAGGAAACACTCGTCAATATGTTGAACCGTCAGGGACTTGCCATAATGAAGGACAAGGACATAAAGGCAAACAATATTGCTGCGGTAATGGTGACTGCCAAGTTGCCGCCTTTCGTCAAATACGGAACGAGGATCGATGTCGACATCTCCTCTATCGGTGATGCGAAAAGCCTTCAAGGCGGCATGCTGCTCATGACTCCCCTTAAAGGCGCGGACGGTGAGATTTACGCTATTGCTCAAGGAGCGGTTACCATTGGCGGATTTTCGGCGAGCGGCGCCGCCGGCGGTGGTGTTACAAAGAACCACACCACTGTTGGGCGGATAACAAACGGCGCCACTGTTGAAAAAGAGTTGCCATTTGAATTTGAAAAGAACAGGGTGCTCTCCATAAACCTCTATCAGCCTGATTTTACAACATCCACACACCTGGCTGAGGTGATCAACGCTGCAATGCAGAGTGTCGATGCAAAACTTATTGATTCAAGTTCTGTTACAGTAAAGATCAAAGATAATGTGGTAATGAATATGGTACAGCTTGTTTCGCTTGTCGAAAATCTCGATGTTCCTGTTGATTCTGTTGCCGTTGTGGTTATGAACGAAAAAACGGGCACCGTTGTCATGGGCGAAAATGTGAGGATATCCACTGTAGCAATAGCCCATGGAAATCTCAGTATTCAAATCAAGGAAGAAAAAAAGGTCTCCCAGCCGCTTCCGTTTGCTCCGGGACCGACTGCCGGCGGTACACCAACCGCACAAGGCGGCGTGATAATGGCTCCCGGAGGGCAGACGGTAGTGACGCCCCAGAGTCAGGTAACTGTGACGGAAGAAAAGAAGCAACTGCTGGTCGTGCCCAAAGGAGTTACCATTCAGGAAGTGGTGAGGGCGCTTAATGCAATTGGCGTTTCTCCGAGAGATCTCATCACCATTATGCAGGCCATAAAAGCCGCAGGGGCGCTTCAGGCGGATTTGAGGATTATATAAGGTTTTACACAAAGTTCTCACAAAAAGTGAGATGAATCATAAGAAGGTTAAGTATCATGGGTGATGTGGCAGTAGTAAAAGCACAGATTGCGGATCGGAAGATGCCCCAGAAAAGAACCGGCGAAGTGGAGGGTAAAGCAGCCATCGAGGAGGAAAATAAGCTGAGAAAGAGTTGTGCAGATTTTGAGGCTGTTTTTACTTTTTACATGTTTAAGTCCATGCGGCAAGCAATTCCGCAGAGCGGTTTTTTAAAACAGAGTCCCGGTAAAGATACTTACAATATGATGCTTGACCAAAAAGTTGCCGAAGAATTGGCAAATAAGGGGAGAGGATCAGGATTACAGCAAATCCTTTTTGAGCAGTTGAACAATCGTCGCTAAAAGCGACACGGGAGTTTTTACTAAAGTTTTTTTGTCTTCTTGCCGATAATTGTGATAAAAGAAGAATCACAAGGAGATTTAAGATGAAGATTTCTAAAGTCGATGATGCCGCAGTCCAAGCGCTTCAGCAGTATCAGAAAGCTGAGAAGGTGCAGGATGAATCGAATCCGAAGGTCAGCGGAAATGCGGCGCCAGAGGAGAAAGTAAATCTTTCCACCAAGGCAAGAGACATTCAGCAATTGAAGAATGCGGTAAATCAGCTTCCTGCTGTTCGTGAAGATAAGGTTCATGAATTGAAGGATCAGGTTGATAAGGGCGCTTACAGTGTAAACGGACAAAAAATTGCTGAGAAAATGGTGACAGAGTCTCTCTTGGATATATTCGCCTGAAATATTTCTTTCCCCATTTTCCTCAGATGTTTCATCCTCAAGAGCCCACCGCATCATTTATGTAGATGAGGGTTATATGACCCCAATCTACATGAATGGCAAATAGTGTACGGAATTTTACAATACAGACCGGCAGTGCATCCCTGAACTCTGCTATGGAGAAAAGGTATATGTGGCACGATGGAAGATACACATTTCCCTTGCCGGGGAGCACCGCCAGGTGGGCTAAGGGACTTTAATCAAAAAGCAAAATAAAAGTAATTATGTATTAGGATATGGATATGATACAGCAGAACACGAGCCTTCATCCGGATTTGCATCCCCTTCTTGATTCGTTAATAAATCTCCTGAAAAGAGAAATTGCGGTTTACCGAGAGCTTCAGGCTGCAATTACCCATGAAAGAATAATATTGATGAAACCTTCCCTTGAAAAACTCTTGGAGAGTAACGGCAAAAAAGAAACAGCGATAGTAAAGGCAAGGATGCTGGAGGAGGGGAGATTCAAAATCATCAAGAAAATTGCAAGAGTTCTTGATATTGACGAAAACGAGATCAATCTGTCAACGGTGAGTTCCTATGCAGATCCTGATCAGGAAAAAGAATTAAAAGAATGCCGGTCCATACTGAATGAACTCCTCGCAAGTAACCGGGAAATGAATCAAAATAATAAGGAATTGCTTGATTATTCACTCCATTTTTTGCAGGGAACTGTCGATTTTATTCATAGCCTCCTCTCTTCCGGTTCGACCTGCTACATGCCTACAGGAAGAATGAGGCCCATATCCAGGAATGGAAAAATCCTGCGGACAGAAGGATAGGTTACTATGGGTGATATCGGTCGTGTATTGAATACAACAAAGGAAGCAATTTTAAGCCATCTTACGGCACTCAATGTTACAGGCTCTAATGTGGCCAATGTGAATACACCAGGATATTCGAGATTACGGCCTGCTTTCGGTTCCATCGGTGTTATTGGCTCCAGCACGAATGACGTACAGCTTGGGGTAAAAATTGTTGAGATTGAGAGACTCTATGACAAATACCTTGAGGTGCAGCTCGTCCAGCAGGAACAAGATACCGGCAACAACCAAGCCCGTATGGACCTCCTCAATAATGTAGAAGGTATTTTCAATGAGAGCACCGGTGGTGGTATCAATGATCTGTTGTCGCAATTTTGGGGCGCCTGGTCGCAGTTGTCGTCAAATCCCAGCGGGACTGCTGAAAGGGATAATCTTGTATCCATTTCCCAGAGCCTTGCTTCTATGTTCAGTCAGAAGGCGAATGATCTCATTAATATCCAGAGTGATACGAATGCCGCTATTTCCGATTCTGTAACGGAACTGAATAAATATCTCGATGAAATGGTGGATTTGAACAACAAGGTTGTCCAGACGGAGATCAGCGGTGGAAGCGCGGCCAGTTCAAGGGATCAAAGAGCCGAATTGCTGCGGAAGATCAGCCAGATCATCGACGTTAATTACTATGAGGAATCGAACGGTTCACTGAACATTTTCATTTCCAATGGGAAATCCCTTGTAGAAGGAACGAATGTCTGGAAACTTGATGTTAAGACCAATCCGGAGAATTCAAATTATTATGACATCGTTTTTGAAGACACCCCCGATGAAGCGATCAACGAGCGCCTGACCAGTGGAAAGTTGGCAGGAATGCTTGATGTAAGAGATACGAAAATTTCTGGATACCTGAATGATCTCGATCAGATGGCCTCAACGATTGTTACTAATGTCAACACACAGCACCGATCGGGCTATGATTTAAACAAAAATATTGGCGGGGACTTCTTTTCTCCGGCAAGAATCGAATCTCCTGTGGTGGCAAGTGGCAACACCTATGCCGCTACAGTGGCTGCCGACGGTACATACACAGGGACTACCAACAAAACCTACACGGTGAAAATTGTAACGGGAGGAGCACTTGGAGCTGCAACCTACAAGGTTTCGTCGGATGGCGGTACAACATGGGGGGCTGTGCAAACAATTCCTGTTGGGGGGACCATAACCCCGGGTGATGGAATAAATTTAACATTCCCTCCGGATACTTTTGCCACGAATGATGTTTTTAGTGTTAAAGCAGGTTGTTTTGCGAAAGATATGCAGGTCAACTCAACGATTGTAGATGATGCCGGAAAGATTGCCGCCTCCGCGACGGTCAACAATGGTGACGGAGACAATGCCGGTTCGATCAATGCGATCAAGGACAGCCTGCTCATGGGAGGCGGGATATCAAGCATTGACAATTTTTATCAATCGCTTGTAGCGAGTGTGGGTAATGACGTTGCGGATGCAAAGCGCATATTGGATCATCAAACAGCCGTCATGAATCAGTTGGAAAGTCAGAAAGAAGCAGTTTCAGGAGTTTCCATAGATGAGGAAATGCTGAACCTGATCAAATATCAAGCGGGGTATAACGCTGCGGCCAGAATGTGCGGAGTGGTTAATCAAATGATGGACGTATTGATTAATTTAGGTAAGGAATAGGGATTAGATCATGATCACACGTGTCACGGATAATATGAAATTTGATATGTTGAACAACAGTATTTCCAACACGCAAACTCAATATAGCGAGCTCATGGAAAAGCTGGCTACAGAGAAACAGGTCAACAAGCCTTCTGATGATCCACTCGGAATGGGAAAAATTCTGGATTACAGGGCCGTGAAGTCATATACCAGCCATTATGAAAAAAGAGTTGAAGAGAGTAAGTCGTGGATTGACCTTACAGAATCAAAACTATCAAGTGTGAATGATATTCTAAATCAGATAAGAGAAACGGCAATTTCTCAGTCCAGTGCAACAGCATCCGAGTCAACGAGGCAGATTGCGGCTGATTCTCTTCAACCACTCATTGACCAGCTCCGCTCCCTGGCGAATTCAAAGTTCGGAGACAGGTATCTTTTTTCCGGTACGAAGACGGATACGGAACCATTTTCTGCGACAGAATCGGCTGCACGAATAGATGCTCCCGTCAATGCAAGCGGGAATACCTATACCGGTACAGTATCAGAGGCAGGAACGTATACAGGGGCGACCAATAAAACCTATGTTGTTAAAATCGTGGCGGGGGGGACGCTTGGAAGTGCGACCTATCAGGTTTCATCCGATAGTGGTAAAACGTGGGTGGGTGTGCCAACAGTACTTGCTTCCGGAAGTAATACCTTGGGGGATGGTATATCCTTAACATTTCCTCCCGGTACTTTTGCGGCTAACGATAGTTTTTCTGTCAATGCCTATGCACCCGGTTATTACAATGGAAACGGGGAGGAACTCTCCGTAGAGGTGGGGAAAGACGTTGCAATTAATTACAGCATTACGGGAGAGGCGGCATTTACTGCTCGAGGCAGCGGCACTGTTGATATATTTAAAACACTGAACGATTTAAAAACAGCGCTGCAAAACAACGATGCAGAGGGTATCCGGAATCAACTCGATCCTCTCCAGGAGGCAGGTGACCAGATTACTCGCTATACGGCCAAATGCGGAACCAGGGTGAACAGTCTGGACATCTCAGACACCGTGCTTAAAGACCTGGACACAAGGTTAACAGGCCTTACTTCCAATATTGAAGACGCTGATGTGGTGGCTCTGATGACTGCATTCAAGATGAAAGAGATTGCCCTGCAGGCGTGCTATGAAATGGCGGGAAATTTGGGCAATATTTCCATCATTAATTTTATTAAATAGACTTCTGAAGTAAGAGCCTTTTCAAAAGTATTATAGGGAGGAAAGATGTTAATCCTGACACGGAAGTTGGGTGAGTCTATCACGATCGGTGATGATATTAAAATTACTTTTCTGGAGACAAAGGGGAAACAGATCAGGATTGGGATTGAGGCGCCAACGCATATTGCCATTCATCGGGAGGAAATATACAATCTGATTAAAGAACAGAATATCGAGGCGGTAAAGGTGGCGAGTATGGAGAAAGAGACCTTGCCTGATATCTGGGATGGTTTGAAAAATTTGCTGAGGGAAGATAAAAAAGAAGATTGACTATAAGGGAGGTTTTTTAACGTGAATATAGTTACCACTCGCTTCGGAGAGATCGATGTGGATGAAACCAAAATTATTGAAATGCGGGGTGGGATCATTGGATTCGAACACCTGAAGAAATATATATTGCATATCAAGGATGAAGAGAACCCCTTCTGGTGGTTTCAATCCCTTGATGACGGCGCGATTTCCTTTGTTGTTATTAATCCATTTGTCGCAAAAGCAGACTATGGACCAGTGATAGACGATAATGATACGAAACTTCTCAAAATAGAAAATGCAGAGGATGTGGTTCTGCTGACCATTGTAACCATCCGTCAAACACCCTTTTCCGCTTCTGTAAACCTCAGGGCGCCAATTGTGGTGAATGCAAAGAAGAAGATTGCCAAACAGGTCATCCTTGAAGATCCGGCATATCCGGTTCGGTATTACTTAACGGCGGTGGATTCTGGTGACGGGGCTTCTGGAGCCGGAGATAGTGAAAAACAGAATGATGGCGAGGCAGCTTCCCTGTGAAAAACAGGGGGATTGGTATAGGGAGGCGATTCTCTTTTAAGCAGTGTGATTAAAGATGATACCGATCAGCTCACCCAACTTTGTATACAGATTTTGAATTTCCTTGGCCGGGATTTCTCTTATAACCTTTCCTGTATCTTTCTCTGTGACGGTAACAGCGATATTTCCTCCGTTTTTCCCATATGTTGAAAAGGATAAACTGATATTCATGGATTGCAGTTGACTCTGGATATCCTCAAGTAATTGTTTTGCTGCTTCAGAGTTCAAATGTCTGGATTCTTCCGGTGCCTTCTCAGAAGGTTCCTTTTGGGGAGGGTTATTTGCAGCAGGCAACTTTGCACAACCTCTGGCGGTTTTTATATTTGATGCAACAGGTTTCCATCAAAAAACATCATTATTCAAAGATAAGATATTAATATTACTTGACATTTATCCATTTTTATGCCATATTTCCGTCAAATTCATCACTCTGGAGGACCTATGGGCTTCAAGAAAATGGAAACCAATCTGAGCTTTACGGATATTTCTCTTTTTAATTCCATGGAACACAACCGGGCCATCGCAAGAATGGAACAGATCAACGCCATCGTGGATTGGTCCCGCATCGAGAATCTGCTTCTGAGAAGTTATCCCGTCGGCAAAAGCAATCCCGTTTCAGGAGCAGGCTCTCTCAAGATACCATGCGTTTGATCAATCATGAACTTCTTTCCCAATTCGCCGCCAAAGGCTTAACCATCAACGAGGGCATAGCCGTTGACGCCCGTTTGGTCCAGTCGGCCAGTCATCCCATAAGTAAAGAGAAACTGGAGAAAGAGAAAAAGAAAAGAGAGACTCCCGAAGGACAGCTGGATAAGAAGGGGAATCCTCTTAAATTCTCCCGCGATCTCGAATCGGACTGGACGGTCCGTAACAACATTCCTCATTATGGGCTCAAAGAACATGCTTCCGTCGATACCCGCTATGGGTTTCTCCTCGCCACGGAGATAACCCCCGCTTCTTTTCATGATAGCCCATTTCTCCCTCTTTGCGTCGCCGGCAGTTGTCATACCAAAAATCCCATCAAGAAGGTGTATGCCGATAAAGGGTACTTTGGAGAAAACAACAGAGAATTCCTCAATCTGAACAACATCTCAGACGGCATCATGAGGAAGGCCGTTAAAGGAACCGAATTAACAGAATATGAAAAAGAACGGAATAAAGCCATTTCAAAAGTCCGTTATATTGTTGAGCAATATTTTGGAATCAGCCATCTCCACAACAATGCCTTTCGGGCCAGGTTCACGAGATTGATGAAAAATGCCATAGACGCCCTGTGTCGGCAGATGGCCTTTAATCTCCTTCGAGGAACCAGGGTGGTAAAACCTGCAT